>NZ_JBFTIZ010000100.1:0-13441 GCF_056395165.1 Pedobacter sp. 10L46_2 | reverse complement strand
AACTATGGAACTTTAGGAAGCAGTGATATTGGTGCATATGAATATATGGCCTTTGTTAATACCTTCTCTGCAATTCCAATGGGGCCAAACCAAAATCTTCAGTCAGGTTCAACTCAGGTACAGCTTGCAAACAGGGATTTGCACTGGGAAGAAGTAACTCAGCAAAATTATGGTATTGATGCTGCTTTTCTTCACAACAAACTTTCAATCAGTGCTGAATACTTTATTTCAAAAACAGACGGAGTATTAATCCGCTACCCATTGCTTATTTCTACTGGTAATGATGGAGGAAATCCTTTTGTAAACGGTGGTATATTAGGTAACAGAGGGTTTGAGTTTACTGCATCATATGTCGAAAACTCAAGTGAATTTAAATACAATGTTACTGCAAACTTAACCACGTTAAATAATAAAGTACTGGGTTTGGGCTATAACAAGAACAAAACTTTTGTCGGCAATACGGTTACCGAAGTTGGTCAGCCAATTGGTATGTGGTATGTACTGCAAACAGATGGTCTGTTCCAGAATGCAAACGAAGTCGCTAGTTATAAAAATGCAAATGGTAAAGTTATTCAGCCTGCTGCTCAGCCTGGTGATATTCGTTATAAGGATAACGATGGTGACGGTGAAATCACAAATAAAGATAAAGTAGTTGTAGGGAGTCCATGGGCCGATTATGAGTTGGGTTTAAACATCGGGGCCGCATATAAAGGGTTTGAATTTTCTATGGACTGGTTTGGTTCTTTTGGCTCAAAAGTGTTTAACGGACCAAGAAGTGTAATGGATAACTTCTCAGACAATTCTAACTATCGCGCCGGTGTTCAACCATGGACTCCTGAAAATCCTAACACAAGTGTACCTCGCGCTTTTTATAGCAGTACCATCAATGCCAGGGGCGATACCGATCGTTGGTTGGAAAATGGAAGTTTCGCACGTATGAAATACATTGGTATCTCTTATAATATCCCAAATACACTATTAAAAAGAATAGGATTTAATAATGCTAAGGTGATTCTCTCCGGACAAAATCTGATCACTATCACTAAGTATACAGGACTGGATCCTGAATTTAGTAACGGAAGTGTTTTTGAAAAAGGATTTGACTTTGGTGCATTTCCTAACTTAAGAACAGTATCTCTTGGTTTAAACTTCGGATTTTAATATTAGAAACATGAAAAAGATAATTTCAAAAATATTAGTGCTTAGTGCACTCGTCCTGATGTTCTCCTGTAAAAAGTCATTGTTAGATCAGGACAACCCAAATACATTAACAGTTGACCAGTTCTGGAAAACTGAAAGCGATGCCCAAAAGGGTGTAAATGCAGCATATGCCATGTTTTACCAAAATGGTGGGTGGAACAGGTGGATTTATTTCAGACTGGATTTAACTTCTGATGAAGGATGGAGCAACAGTCCGTGGACTGAGCTTGGCGATTGGACCCGTTTCCAGTATATCAATTACAATTTCTGGGAAGGTAATGTGAACACTTACAGAGATACTTATAAGGCAATTTTCAGGTGTAATCAGGTATTGACCTATGTGCCGGAAATTCCTTTTGCAGATGCCAAAAAGAAAGCAGAAATACTTGCACAAGCTAAGTTCCTGAGAGGGTTTTATTACTATTACGCCGCTATATTGTGGGAGAACTTTCCTATTGTAACCACCATTCAAACACCAACAGATTTGCCTGCACAAAGCTCTTTAGCTCAGGTTTGGGCACAGGTAGAAAAAGACCTTACAGAGGCAAGCGCTGACCTGCCAGAACAATGGACCGGAGGTGAGATTGGGCGTGCTACAAAAGGCGCAGCACAAGCATTGCTAGGTAAAGCACTGATGCAACAACATAAATGGGCCGATGCTAAAACCGCTTTTGACTATCTTGTAACTGGTGCAGGAAAAAATTATTATGATCTTGTTGATTATAAAGATAACTTCAGAGCAGAAAACGAAAATAACAAGGAGTCTGTATTTGAAATTCAATTTTCTGATGTCAATAAATCTGCAGAAGGTGACGGGCCAAGTGCAAATGTGGGTAGTAATCGTGCTCAATTTTTTGCACCTAGAAGTATAGGGTGGTCAGATGGACAAGCCAGATTCTGGTTGGTTAATGAGTTTAAAAAAGAGAAAACTACTGATAATAAAATTGATCCAAGGTTAAGATATACCTTGTTCTACCCTGGTCTTGAAGCTGATTTTGGCGATAAGACTTATGGCAGAAGCTGGGAGTGGGGTGCTGATGAAGCCTGGTTCAAAAAATACTCACGTGACTATATGCGCAGTAATGAAGATTATTTTAATCAGGTTAACAACAGGGTAATTCGCTTTGCCGATGTTTTACTGATGTATGCAGAAGCATTGAATGAGCTTGGGCAAACTGCGGATGCTTATCAATACGTAAACCGTGTACGTACCAGGGTAAACATGGCTGGCCTGGCTACTGCATATCCTGCAATTGGTAACAATAAAGACCTCTTCAGAGAGCGATTGAAAGTAGAGCGAAGCTTAGAACTTTGTGGTGAAAGTGTTAGATGGGCCGATTTAAAAAGATGGGGTGACCTTGACAACAAAGCGAATGTAGATAAAGTTGCATTACGCGACCCCGACTTTAAGAATTTCGTTGTAGGAAAACACATCAGATTGCCATTGCCACAGGTCGAAGTAGACAATAACACTAACCTTTCACAGAACCCTAATTATTAATTCAGAAACTATGTTTTTAAGAAGTGTAACCATTATTCTGCTATTGCAAGCCGTAGTTGGTTGTAGCAAGAGCCAGAAAAAGTCTGAACCTGATAAAGACAAGCCTGCGCCTGCTATAACCACTTTCACAAATCCCCTGCTCAGCAGCGGACCAGATCCATGGGTTATCAGAAAGGATGGGTATTATTATTACATGAATACCCAGGGAACTCAGGTTTCTATACGTAAAACAAAAGCCCTTTCACAGTTAAGCAGGGCTGAAGTTACCGTGGCTTATAAAGCACCTGTATCAGGTGCAGATTCAAAGAATATATGGGCACCCGAACTACATTTTCTGAACAACAAATGGTACATCTATTATACTGCCGGATCTTCTGGAGATTTATCTACCCAGCGCATGTTTGTGCTGGAAAACAGTAATGTCGATCCTACAAAAGGTAGCTGGGTTGTAAAAGGACAGATAAAGGATAACAATGCTGATTTCTTTGCCATAGATGCTACGGTGTACTCCAGCAATGGTAAAAATTACATTATCTGGAGCGGACATATTTCAGCAACTGATAATACACAGCGATTATATATTGCCCAGTTAGCCGATGAACCATGGAAAATGGCTACACCAAGAGCAGAGATTTCTACTCCAACATACGACTGGGAAAAGATAGGTTTACCTCATGTAAATGAAGGGCCCGAAATCCTAACCAACAAGAATGGAAGAACCTTTCTGATCTTTTCGGCCAGTGGTTGCTGGACAGATGATTATTCTTTGGGTATGATTAGTTTAAAAGAGAACGGCGATCCACTGAAGCCGGCAGATTGGACCAAAACAGATAAACCGGTGTTTACTAAGAAACCGGAAAGCGGAGCTTATGGCCCAGGCCATAACAGCTTTTTTAAATCACCAGACGGAACGGAAGATTGGATTCTTTATCATGCTAATCCCAGAGCGGGGTTAGCATGTTCTAACGACCGTAGCCCACGGATGCAGAAGTTTACCTGGAATGCCGATGGAACACCAAATTTTGGTGAACCTGTAAAGATCGATACGCCAATCCTAAAACCTTCAGGTGAATGAGAGTAGTTATCCAAATCTGTACTATAGTACAATTCTGCGCACTGCTGTCTTTTGGCTGCGGTAAAAAGAACGAAACGGTTAGTGTTCCACAAAAACCATCCGTTAAAAGCCATATCGAATGGGATTATAATACCTTAAAAAAGGTCTCCTCATCTGCCGCAGGCGAAAGGTATTGCGGATATGCCAGGATGATTCAATTGCACGATCAATCGCTCTTAGCCATATATGAGGCCGATGGAAATATTGTTAGTGTCAAAAGTGCCGATCTGGGAGCGACCTGGTCGGCACCTGTTTCAGTTGCACAACGCGCCAATGGCACAAATATGTCTGTACCAGATATATTGGAATTAAAGGATCATTCCTTACTGGCTTGTTATAACCCAAGACCGTACGACATTTCTCCTTCCAGAAAATTTGGTATCCGCACCAAGAAAAGCTATGATGGCGGACTCACCTGGAAAGACGAGAAACTGCTTTATGAGGCAGGGTATGAATTTAAAAATGGATGTTGGGAGCCATCAGCAGTGCAATTGCCCAATGGGGAAATTCAATTGTACTTTGCTAATGAGGGAGACTACCTAAATTCCGATGAGCAGAATATTTCCATGCTACGTTCCAGCGATAACGGACAAACATGGACTGAAAAACCTCAAATTGTAAGTTTCAGAGCAGGGAAACGAGATGGTATGCCGGTGCCTCTATTGCTTAGCAATGGAAAAGAGATCGCTTTTGCTATAGAAGACAATGGCTTTGACGCATTTAAACCTTACATCATCAGAAATACTTTAAAAGACAATTGGGCAAGCACTGTAGATGCTGGCAGCGCCAACCGAAGCTACGCCCTGGCAGATAAAATTGCCGATAATATCTATGCAGGCGCACCTTATTTAAGGCAATTGAAAACCGGCGAAACCATACTTTCTTATCAAGGTACCGAAGGGCGTATCAATAAAATGGAATTTGCAGATATGAAGGTGGTTATCGGAGATGATGAAGCACGTAATTTCAATAGAAAATCTACACCATTCATTATCCCGGCAAACAAGTCGTGCTTGTGGAGTAGTGTAGCTGTTTTAAACGACAACACCATTGTTGCGGTAACCAGCACAAATGCCTATTCTAACCATTCCGAAATCTGGATGATAAAAGGACGTTTGGTGCAAGATCCTATAGCACTTGCCGATCCTACCATATTCCTGGATAACGACAAGTATTACTTGTATGGCACTAGTAGTGATAAGGGCTTTGAAGTATATGAGTCGTCAGATTTAAAGAACTGGAAAGGCCCTGTAGGTAAAAGCAACGGTTTCGCCCTTGTAAAAGGAGAATCTTTTGGGAGTAAAGGCTTTTGGGCACCACAGGTTTTTAAACACAAAAATGCCTATTACATGGCTTACACCGCTGATGAACAGATTGCAATAGCGAAAAGCGATAGTCCACTAGGGCCCTTCAAGCAAGAGCAGATAAAGTCGCTGTCTGGTATTGGCAAACAGATTGATCCCTTTGTGTACTTCGATACCGACGGTAAAACCTATATGTACCATGTAAAGCTTAAAGAAGGCAACAGGATTTTTGTTTCAGAGATGAAATCTGATCTTTCTGATGTATTGCAGGAAACCACCAAAGAGTGTATTAGCGGAGTGCTTCCATGGGAAAACACTGAGAAAACAGATTGGCCGGTTACCGAAGGGCCAACAGTAATAAAACATAAGAATTTGTATTACCTGATCTATTCTGCAAATGACTTTCGCAATAAGGATTACGCAGTAGGTTATGCCACTTCAACTTCGCCTATGGGGCCATGGAAAAAATATGCAGGCAGTCCGATCATAAGCAGAGAGAAACTAAAGCAAAATGGAACGGGGCATGGCGATTTGTTTACCGATAAAGCCGGAAATTACAAATATGTAATGCATACTCATCATTCTGCTACAAAAGTATCACCACGGTCAACCGGAATTATAGATGTAAAGTTTGCTAAAGGCGATGAAGCTGATGTGCTGCAAGCCGATGAATCGACATTTAAACTTCTTTTTACTGGTGCCGAAACCAAATAAAAACACCACATTTAATAAACATACAGAATGAACAAATCACTAAATTATAACTAGAACCTTTTAAAATGAGAAATCTAAAAACCTATTATCTAGCACTATGCTTGCTTGGGCTCGCGTTTCAGTCGTGCGTACAAAAACCAGCAGATCAAACTTCACAAACAGAACAAAAGCCAAGAGAAATATGGACTGTAGAACAGGCCAATAAATGGTATGAGCAATGGGGCTGGTTAAGAGGTAGCGACTTTATACCAAGTACTGCAATCAATCAATTAGAAATGTGGCAAAAGGAAACTTTTGACCCGACAACTATTGATAAGGAACTGGGTTATGCTGAAGGAATTGGCATGAACTCAATGCGCGTTTACCTGCATCATGCTGCCTGGCAACAAGATAAAGATGGCTTCAAAGGAAGGGTAAAACAATATTTAGATATCGCCGATAAGCACCATATCTCTACCTTGTTTGTGCTATTTGATGATTGCTGGAATCCAACTTTTAAAACCGGAAAACAACCGGAACCAAAAATTGGTATTCACAATTCCGGCTGGGTAAGAGACCCGGGAGATCTGTATTATCAGGACTCTACGCTTGTAGATACGCTTGAAACTTATGTTAAAGATGTACTAACAACGTTTAAAGATGACAAACGCATTGTACTTTGGGATCTTTACAACGAACCTGGAAATTCAAACTACGGCAACAAAAGCATGGATCTGCTTAAAAAAGTATTTGAATGGGGCCGTACAGTTAACCCTAGTCAGCCGCTTTCTGTAGGGGTATGGAAATTAGATTTGAAAGAACTTTCAGATTATCAGATTCAGAATTCTGATGTAACCACTTATCATAATTATGGCGATGTAAAGGATCACCAAAAATGGATTGATACCCTTAGAAGTGTTTCTAAACGCCCGCTTATCTGTACTGAATATATGGCAAGATCAAGAAACAGCTTATTCAGCAACATCATGCCTATCCTTAAAAAAGAAAATATTGGTGCTTACAACTGGGGCTTGGTGGCAGGAAAAACCAATACTATTTACGCATGGGATAGCCCAATGCCTGATGGAAAAGAACCTAAACTATGGTTTCATGATATTTTCAGAAAAGACGGTAGCCCGTATAAAAAAGCAGAAGTTGATTCTATAAAAATGCTTACCGGAAAGCAGTAAGCGTTTATTAAAATTCAGTTACCTAGGCCGTTGTTGTTTACGACGGTCTTGGTTCTTTAATGCGGTCGTCATCTCGACGATAGGAGAGATCTCTTGATTATGCCAATTTGCTTTGTAGCTATTTAAAGGTCAGAGATCTCTCCTATCGTGGAGATGACGACCTTTAAGCTACCTCTTATTGGGCTTAATCAAGGCAGATTAAGGACTGGGAGCAGATTGCGTCGGAAAACATGCATCTTTTCCCGAACCAGTCCCGAACCAGTCTCGAACCAGCGTTAACGCAGGCCATACCAAGCTTCATAGAAGCCCCATAGTTGATCATAAAATAAATGCACTTAAAAAGCATAAAATGTTGTAAGTTCATTGATGAAAATCAACATGTTTTGTGAATGGTTCCATTTGATATAGATAATCAAACTTTAAACGATCTCGAGATATTTGAAAGTGCCGCTAGTGAAAAGTGCATTTTCTCTTTTTTCGACTTCAGCTCAACCATAGGAGGGAAAGAGAAGTTAAGGAGCCTTTTTAATCATCCTCAAACTGATATTCAGATAATTGAAGAGAGAAAAAATCTTATCCAATATCTGTTGAAGTATAATAAAACTATAGCCTTCGATAAGGAATCGCTTGATTTTATTGAGTTCTACTTACGTCAAAATGATAAGCCCAACCAGCCGGCTGCTATAGATATTATAGGGGTTACTTCCAGATTTTTCTTTAAGAACAATCAGCAACAGTATTTAAGACAACGCGGGGCTCAGGAAGTATTAAAGCTGATCCATTTGTTGTATGACTTTTGCAGCGAATTAATTATTGAGAACGCTCCTGAACTACTAAAATCACTCCACAATAAAGTTCATGGAATGATAGAGAGGCAAGCAGACATTAAGCACCATAATCAAATAAGACCTCACACTTTTAAACTCTTTGATTTAGAGAAATACGATTTTATAATCAGAAATTCAGAGGTCACAGAAATTAAGGAACTTCTGGGAATTTGTTATTCGTTAGATGCCTATTTATCAGTTGCAAAATCTGCAAGAACTTACGGCTTGTCATTTCCTGTATTCAATTCTTCAAAGGAGAGATCAATTGTAATTAAAGGGGTATTTCATTTATTTGTGAAGCACCCAATACCCAATAACATCGATTTCAGTACTGATAAAAATGTTTGTTTTATTACGGGAGTGAATATGGCAGGGAAATCGACCTTGCTAAAATCTATTGCAATATCCATATATCTAGCCCATTTGGGCTTTCCTGTTCCTGCAGAAAGTATGGAGACCAGCATTTTTGATGGCCTCATTACTACGATCAATCTTTCAGATAATTTGAATCAGGGATATAGCCATTTTTATAACGAGGTATTAAGAGTAAAGCAAGTTGCACAAAAAGTAACCACATCTAACAATATGGTGGTTATATTTGATGAGCTGTTTAGAGGAACGAATGTAAAAGATGCCTACGATGCTTCACTTTCAATCATAACAGCATTTAGCCAGATCAGAGGGAGCTTTTTTGTTATTTCAACACATATTGTTGAAGTGGCTAAAGAGCTAAATGATAACAGTAATATTAATTTCCGCTTTTTGGAAACCAGGATAATAGATGGGAAACCCATGTTTACTCATGAGCTGAAAGAGGGTATAACTGATGAACGCATGGGCATGTGGATAATTGAAAATGAGGGGATAATGGAAATATTGAACAATATGACACATTGTAACAAATAAATGCCCACCAGATTTAAGTATTTATGGTAATTTTGCAAAAGAAATAACTCGGTGAGTTTAAACAAACGCACCGCTAAATATAAAATAGAAGTGAATATGAAAAGAGTAGTAGTAACAGGTTTAGGTGCTGTAACCCCGGTGGGAAATACAGTAAAAGAATTTTGGGACAATATAGTTGCCGGTAAAAGTGGCGCAGCTAAAATAACAAAATTTGATACCTCAAAATTCAAAACCAACTTTGCTGCTGAAGTGAAAAACTTTGATGCCGAAGCCTATATTGATAAAAAAGAAATCAAAAAATATGATTTGTATACTCAGTTCGCTATTGCAGCCAGCGATCAGGCCATCAAAGACTCAGGATTAGACTTTACAACAATGCCTGAAATTGAACGCTATGAAGTGGGTGTGATTTGGGGATCTGGAAATGGTGGTATCGGTACTTTTGAAGAGCAATTGAAAGAGTATCATCTTGGTGATGGAACTCCTAGATTTAGCCCTTATTTTATCCCTAAAATGATTGTTGATATTGCCGCTGGTGTAATTTCAATACGCAATAAACTCCATGGTCCTAATTATGCTACTGTTTCGGCATGTGCATCTTCTAACACTGCAATTATCAGCGCTTTTGATTCTATCCGTTTAGGCAAGGCCAACATTATGGTAGCGGGTGGTTCCGAGGCCGGTATTACTGAATCTTCAGTAGGTGGTTTTAACTCAGCACATGCTTTATCAAAAAGAAATGATGATCCTGAAACTGCTTCGCGTCCGTTTGATGTAGACAGAGRTGGCTTTGTAATTGGTGAAGGCGCTGGTGCTTTGATTTTGGAAGAACTCGAGCATGCCCAAAAAAGAGGTGCACATATCTATGCAGAAATTGTTGGTGGTGGTATGGCAGCTGATGCTTATCACCTTACTGGTACGCCACCGGATGGTTTAGGGGCATCTTTAGGTATTTCTAAAGCACTTGCTGATGCAGGGATAACTCCTGATAAAATTGATTATATCAATGCTCACGCAACTTCTACAGGTTTAGGAGACGCTGGAGAATTAAACGGAATTAAAAAAATATTTGGCGATTTGCCTGTTAAAATTAGTGCAACCAAATCTATGACCGGTCATTTACTTGGTGGTGCTGGTGCTATAGAAAGTATAATCAGTATTCTTGCCATCAGAGATGGAATTATTCCGGGAACTATCAACACTAGAAATCTTGATCCTGCAATTCCCGAAGGCTTAAATATTGTATTAGGTAAATCTATTCACCAGCCTGTTAATTACGTGCTGAACAACACATTTGGTTTCGGTGGTCACACTGCAACTTCTGTGTTTAAAAAGTATGAAGCATAGTAAATAATTAATTGTTTTTTACGTAGGGTGGTATTTCTAACTTTGCAATAATCGTCTTTCTTGTAAAGACGATTATTGTGTAAATTGTCTTTACAAGAAAGACGATTTTGTCTATGGAGCGATGAATATGGCTGAACAATCGTATCTTTTTAAAAGGACTACTTAAAGCTGCCGGTTATTGTAAGGCTAAGGAAGCATGGGTTATCACGCTCGAAGAAGAAGAATTAACCATAGATGGTGTACATATTCTAATAATGCCAGCTTGGAAATGGATGTTATAGTTTTACCTCTATACCAAAGCCCGAATTGGACTTTTGTTCTCCTAATAATAAAGATTTAACTTGCCTGTATGAACATAGAATTCAATAAGAATGAAGACGTTAATAAACAGTCAGTTTATGACTTAAAAACCCGGCTCAAAAAGATATATAAAGGTGGGGGAGAGAAGAACGCTGCTAAACAAAAGGACAAGGGTAAATTATTGGCAAGAGAACGCATCTCTTACCTGATAGATAAAGAAAGTCAGTTTTTAGAAATTGGTGCTTTTGCGGCAGATGAAATGTATGCTGAGCAGGGTGGTTGTCCATCGGCCGGTGTGGTTTGCGGTATCGGATATGTATCGGGCAGGCAATGTATGATTGTTGCGAACGACGCTACCGTAAAAGCAGGTGCCTGGTTTCCTATGACTGCTAAGAAAAATCTTAGGGCGCAGGAAATTGCAATGGAAAACAGACTGCCGGTAATCTATCTGGTTGATAGCGCCGGTGTTTATTTGCCTATGCAGGATGAGATTTTTCCTGATAAGGAACATTTCGGACGAATGTTTAGAAACAACGCGATCATGTCGGCCGATGGGATTGTTCAAATTGCTGCAATAATGGGCTCATGTGTGGCTGGTGGTGCTTATTTACCGATCATGAGCGACGAAGCAATGATTGTTGATGGCACAGGTTCTGTGTTCCTGGCAGGGTCATATCTTGTTAAATCGGCAATTGGCGAAGATGTGGATAATGAAACCCTGGGTGGAGCCACTACCCATTGTGAAATATCTGGTGTAACCGATTATAAGCATCCTAATGATCAGGCTTGTTTAGATAGCATTCGTAACATCATGAGCATGCTGGGTGCACCACAAGTAGCCGGATTTGATAGAATTAAGCCAGCTTTACCTAAGCTCGATCCTGAACAAATTTATGGAATACTGCCGGAAAACAGAGAAAAGCCTTATGATATGCTCGAGGTAGTTCAACGCTTGGTAGATAACTCTGAATTTGAAGAATACAAGAAATTGTATGGACAGAGCATCATCTGCGGATTAGGTCGTATTGATGGCTGGGCGGTTGGTATAGTTGCCAATCAGCGTAAAGTTGTTAAATCCAAAAAAGGGGAGATGCAGTTCGGGGGAGTAATTTATTCTGATAGTGCTGATAAGGCAACACGGTTTATCATGAATTGCAACCAGAAAAAAATCCCTTTGGTGTTTTTACAGGATGTTACCGGCTTTATGGTAGGCAGCAGATCTGAGCATGGAGGCATCATTAAAGATGGTGCAAAAATGGTAAACGCGGTTGCAAACTCCGTTGTGCCTAAGTTTACCATTGTAATAGGAAACTCTTATGGTGCCGGTAATTATGCCATGTGTGGTAAAGCATATGATCCGCGATTGATTTATGCCTGGCCAAGTGCTAAAATTGCAGTTATGGGTGGCTCGCAGGCCGCTAAAGTGTTGTTGCAGATTCAGGAAGCATCACTAAAAGCAAAAGGAGAGGTGATTACACCGGAAAAAGAAGAAGAACTGTTAAAAGAAATTACCGATAGGTATGACAGTCAAACTACTCCTTATTATGCTGCGGCAAGGTTATGGGTTGATGGCGTTATTGACCCTTCAGAAACCAGAAAAGTAATTTCTATGGGTATAGAAGCGGCCAATCAATCGCCTATAAAGAAGCAGTTTAACGTAGGTGTTATCCAGACTTAGGCGGAATTATAATCTGGAAATCACAATGTTGCGTTTGTTGTGCGCTAGCGTTTGACGGATAGCGGGATAAAGCGTAATTTTGTACTTTAATAAGAAAGAAACATATATGTCAGAAGAAATAGAACACGTTCAATGTTTAATTATAGGTTCAGGTCCGGCAGGATATACTGCTGCAATTTATGCAGCCCGTGCTGATCTTAAGCCAGTTATGTATACTGGTATGGAACCTGGTGGTCAATTAACGCAGACTACTGATGTTGATAATTTCCCAGGATACCCGGGTGGCATTATGGGCCCTGAGATGATGGAAGATTTCCGTAAACAAGCAGAACGTTTTGGAACTGATATCCGTTTTGGATATGTAAGTTCTGTAGACTTTTCATCTTTGCCTCACAAAGTAGTTGTTGATGAAATTAAAACCATCACAGCTGATACTGTAATTATCTCGACAGGTGCCACAGCTAAGTGGCTTGGTTTGCCTAGTGAACAACAATATAATGGTTTTGGTGTATCGGCATGTGCGGTATGCGACGGATTTTTCTTTAAAGGACAGGACGTAGCGATAGTTGGTGCTGGTGATACTGCTGCCGAAGAGGCTACTTACCTTGCAAAGCTTTGTAAAAAAGTATACATGACCATTGGCCATAAACCTAATACCGATATCTTTAAAGGATGGTTGGATATGGATGAAACTGGTTATTTAAAAACAATCCCTGGAACTTCTAAAACCAACATAGAAGGTGTTTTTGCCAGTGGAGATGTTCAGGATCATTATTATCGCCAGGCAGTTACAGCCGCTGGTTCTGGTTGTATGGCGGCTTTAGATGCAGAGCGTTATCTGGCGGCAAAAGAACACGAAGTAAAAGAAGTGTTGTAAGTATCATTTTAATAGAAATATGGGCAGAATCGTATGATTCTGCCTTTTTTTTGCCCGCCTTTCTCTAAGATTTTTTTATCTTGGGGCTTGATTTAAAATAAATTATTTAACCTAACACATGAAAAGATTATTATCAGTTGCTCTCGTGGCATTTATGTCTGTGGGTGCATTTGCGCAAACAGATGCCAATATGGGCATTATTCCTGCCCCCGTTTCGGTAGTAAAGAAAAGCGGAGCCTTTAAATTGGACAAAACTGTTGTATTGATGTCTGCAGATGCAGCCAATGCAAAGATGGCAGATTTGCTAAACGCTTCTATTACCACGAAGGCAGGATTTGCACTTAGAGAAACAAAGGCTATAAAAGCCAATGAAAGAGCAATTGTATTAACCTCGGCAGGGGCTGATAAATTACCTGCAGAAGGTTATACTATTGATATTACTGATAAAAAAATCACTGTAACAGGTAAAGATGCAGGATTGTTCTATGCAGTTCAGTCTATGAT
>NZ_JBFTIZ010000099.1:0-13388 GCF_056395165.1 Pedobacter sp. 10L46_2 | reverse complement strand
TCTTTAGGGTTTGAGGTAAAGCCCGAATAAAGCACGTTTACATACTCAGAGAATGATTCAGAAAACCTGGAGAGCAAATGATCAAGAAACAAGTTGCGACGCTTGTAGTATGTAATTTTATCCTCTGCAGCAGTCTGTACTTTTGTATCTATAGTAGCATTATCTACAAAAATCTCGTCAGCGTCTTTAAAACTCCTTACCGTATTTGCGAAATAGGTGTTTTTCTGGATGTCAGTGGAGAATAGATTGCCCAGATTTGAAAGTTGTGAGAAAGAATTGGCCAAATGCTGATCAAAAAAGTACAGATATCCTTGCAGTTGTTTTGCCTGGGCAACACGTTCTGCGGTTGCATTTTCTGGTAGGCCCCAGTGGCTTATTCCATAGTTTTTTGGAAAGTGATTTTGAATAGAATAATAGTTCCCTATGTCTTCAAAAGTACCTGTGTCAAATTGTATATCTTCAGTTCTTACCAGATCATTACCAGTAATATAATCGTTCATCGATTTGTCGAACCTGCTCTTTATGATATTCATATCAGGCCTTAATGGAATGCCATTTTTATAAATCAGGACATTTGAATCCAAAATGTTTATGATTGGTTGTTTACCTCGTTTAACTGGAATTATCCATTTGTTGCTGAGTTGATATTGCTTACTCCAGATGCATTAAGCATTTGCTGCATAATGTCTGAAAGATGGATTTCCTTTTTCAGATCGGAAGCTAAAAGTTCTTCCTCTTTTATAAAACCATGAATCAGTAACGGTCCTTCAAATATCACATCCGAAGTGTAGCCGCTATCAATGAGATCATTTAACCAATAAAATTTTATAAGCGGTGTCAGGTAGAGCTGAATATTAAAAAATAGTTCTGCAAGGGTCTCAAACGGATCAGCATCAGATTTTATTTCAATCTCACTGCAAAGCCTGAACTCTTGCGTAGTTATTTCATTAATGGTTAAAAAATCTTCACAAAGGTTCCTGTTCTGCATTACCAGTTCCAATACTTCTGTTTTTATCAGTTCTTTACTATCATTAGCAACATTGGTATCAAACTCTATTAGTACATCATAATAGCCCAACACATCAACAGGTTCCCATTTAAGGCTTTCTGGCTGTGTGAATTGAAGTTTTTTAAGGGTAATGTCGGCAAACATACCAAGGCTCCTTTTCTGCAACCAGGCATTTTTTACGCCTTCAATATCGATAATCAGCTTGCGGTAATCGTTAATGGTTACTGCCTTGTTCGGAAATATTTTTGAAGCTGAAAAAAAGTGCTTTAGAATATTTTCCCTTGCATCTTTAGATGTGGCAAGCAGATCAGGAATGGTGTTGTTTGTTCTATAACTTAAATCAGTAATTGCATAGCAAAGCAACTCGAGTATGGTAATGCCCGGATCATGAACATTGTAATCTGTCCAGATATCAGAGCCTGTTTTTTCAATAGATCCAATACCCGTTTTTCGTAGTTCTTCATAATCAAAAGCATCGCTTTGCGGTTTTTTCGACGAAATACTTAGTGCTTCACTCATGTGAATTAGAGGTTTATTTTAGTTCAGATTAATAATTTCATTGTTCTGGGAAGTGCTATAGAAGAACTTGATGAATCGCTTACAATGTTATGCTGAGTATGTGACACCAAAATAGATGCGGGATTAGAGGCTTCTGCAACTTCTACATTTCTTCCGAAGGCTCTTTTATTTGGAGAAAATTTATAAAGAGAAAAATCAGTCAGATAGTCAATGTACTCGAGGTCTTCTAAAAATTTAATGACCATCGACTTTGTAATTTTACCCCCAAAATGAATGTCATTTCCTGTATTGTTCATCCAGGGGGATAAAAATTCCTGTAATTTCAGATTGATTACCTTTTGATAATAGTTAAACTCATAGCCCTTTTTTAATTTTAAACTAACCGATACTTTTACTGGCTCATAACTTGGATTCACCACCTGGTAAGATGCCCAGGCAGATGAATGCTTACTTAAAAAAGTATTGATTTCATCAAGCGTATTTTTATCAACCTTTGGTTTAAAAGGGTCAATAGCATTGTGGTTGGTTAAATCAGGAACTACCACAATTAATGTATTTCCAGGTGAATAAAATGAACCTATAGTTGCATGGTTAATGCATTTAACTTTGTGAATCGTTGGAAAATGCTGCAGAATAAGACGCTCGTAATCCCAAATGGCAACGGTTCTTTCTTTATGGCGCAAACGTTCACTTGCACGAGTATAATACGCAGCATCATTTTCTTTTACCGCACCGCCAAAGGAAGAATAAGGCTGGGTAATTTTTTTAATTGCCGCAGTTTCAATCTTTAGTTTGGTAATTGTATTGGCTGGCAGCGCTTTGGCCAAACGCAATGGATCATTATTCTGATCATCAAAAATGACAATTCCGGCATTTGCCTGCACATCAATCAGGTTGCAAACGCTATCAGTATCTTTTATTATCGCTGCTTTTATCCAAAGTAAATTGCCAGGTAGAATTGTGTTAGATGTTGTAGCTTCTTTTGGTATGACTATTTTTATAACTCCACTGGCAAGTAAGCCGTTAGTGGTATCAAAAATAAAATCATCGTTTGTAAGTGTTTTCCAATAGTTATCGCAGAGCACACTCCATTCTAAAGTTATTTTCGGTTTTTCTGGATTTGCGCTTCCCTCAGCTATCTGGAATAAAATACTTGCGGAATCTTCTGCATATAAATCACTCAAACCAATTAGTAACTCGCCTTCTGTGTTATACTGTGGTACCAGTTTTACTAAAGTATTGTTTAGAAACGAGTGTTTGCTTCGGGTATAAGCATGTTCCCTTGCCTGCCCGAAGGCACCATAATGAAATAATTCAATCTCTTCATCAACATAATCATTTAATGAGGTTCCACTAAAATTAATTTTGGCTGTTGTTGCCGTATAATTTAAAGAAATTGATTGAATTTCAGGCGAGAATGGTTCTGCAGGGAGCTTAAGTTCTCCTCCGCTAAGACTATATCTTAAAATTTCAGCGGTATATTTTTCCCTGTAATCTTTAAACAAAAAACTATTGTCAAGTTTAAGATGTAACTGGCCTTTGCGGATGTCTTTGTAGAGATTAAGAATTAGCTGTAGTGCGGGCTTATATAATTGAAGCGTTTGGGCTGATTTAGCATTTACGAAATTGACCTTTTGCTGAATGTTGGAGAATCCCGGTAACAGATAAGACATTTTACTGCTTACTGTTTGCAATACCGATTGCCCCGGATTAATGTAATATGGGGTATAAAACTGTGGAAGTATAAAAAATGGAAATAAAATGGCGTAATCGGGATTAGTAAATTTCCAACTGGTTTGTAACTGAGCGTTTGATACATTGAAGAGCTTTACCGGTTCGTAACTTTTTTTCCAGGAATAACCATCTTTAAATGCAGCAGACGCACTGAAATAACTATTATTTATGTTTGAATTGCCGTAATTTGCAAAATAAGTTTTAAGGTTGGAATCTGGAATATTTTTCCAATCTACATCAAGGGAAAAGCTTTTTAGGCGCTTTGAGAAGGTTTCTTCATGAAGAATATAAAAATTAGAATTTTCTTCTGATAAAGGCCCGAATGGTTTAAAAGGTTTTTTAGGATTTAATGTTCCAAAATCGTTTTCGAGTTCTATTGAAGAAATACCCTGAACATCAACCTCTATAGTTGCATCTACAAGTTCGGCATTCATGAGATTCTGATAACCGAAATCTGTTTTTTCATTGTTTACAATAATCTGTAATATTGGATTGGTCGTATCAAATTCTCCACCGTGTGCAGCCTTATCGTAAACAATTACTGCAGGCTCATCTTTGCTTATATTTAAAGTAAATTCTATTCTATAATTGAGATTGTCTGATGATGTTATTACTGCTGAAGTAAGTTTTGGTCCTATCCATCCCTTTTCTCCGGTAATACTTACTTTAAAAAGATTGGAGGTGAGTACACTATTTTTTGCAGATGCATCAAGCCCTCTTAGCGTTAGGTATATTTTAATGCTCCTGGTGCCCTCTTTCATTTTCAAGATGCTACTCGACAGGCAAAAGCCAATCTGCGCCAGTGGCATTGAGGAATTACCGAAACCACTCCATTTTGGATTTCCGGGGTCTAGAATAGCGCCTAGCCCATCCTTGGAATTTGCTATTGGAGCGTGAAATACAACATTTCGGTTAACAGGGTTAACATAAAGGGATTTAAGCTGAGCCACCTTTGATGGGTTTACCACCATATCTTGCTCAAGTTTATATCCAATGTCTCTCTTTGTATTGTCTTTACCCGCTAAAAGTAATGTGCCAGCGGTTAATAAAGTATTTTCAGTATTTTTTTTAAGTTCAAAAATTACGTGTGCTTTATCTGCTATTGGTGGCGCTTGGTTTAGTTTTAAAACATCGTGGTAGTAAAAGTCCAGGTGGCGCTGTGTAAGGGTATTCATCAAAGCCTTTGGTTTTTCCATCAGCTCGATAAAAGTGTTCCATAAAGCGAGGTGTGGAGGCAATGATTTGTTGTTTGCCATTGCATTTATCTCTTCGATACTTAAATCGAAAAAGCTATCCCATTGGCCACTTTCTGTTAGGTTTTTGTTAACAGCATCAATATCAAAAAACTTGACATGTTTTGAAACCTCCTGTACAAACTTATAGTAATCTGCTTTTGTACGTTGATCGACGGGCGCAATTGCAGGATCTAATAACGCTGACATTCGTTCTTGTTGCGTTTGCCCGTCGCGTTTAAGAATAACTTTATAATCTATTGCTTTAGCGCTCATGCCAATTTATTATTAGCCTCGTTAAGATAAAACGGATAAACAAGATTGAAACGGGTATTGGTGTTGATTACCTCATAATCAACAGAAATATCGATTCTGCCCTCAGTAATGAAATCATCAAGAAGATTTACAAGTAGTAACTTAATTCTTGGTTCAAACATTAGAATGGCGTTTTTTACAGTTATTTTTATTGAAGTTTCTGTTGAAGTACTCATTGCTTCGAACACATAGTTTTCAAGATTACAACCGTATAAAGGTTGTAGAAATCTTTCTCCAATGGTTGTCGACAATAAAATTTCCAAACTCTTATTTATATCTTCCTCGTCGGAGGTCATTAAAACCCGGTTAGTTTGCTTAGAGAAAGTTGGAGGAAAACTCCATCCTCTTCCAAGAAATGAAAGTTCGGATACATCTTTAAGCTTATCCATAATTTTTTAATATTTGGTACTTGCTTTATGTTTATGGGTCAAATAATTTCAACTACCGCGTTATATAGCGTATCATCATTGAACTTTGTTTTTATTACAAAAGCTTCAGGATGAGCTTTTAAATGATTAATTACCCCTATGGCTACTGCCACACATAAAAGCGTCATCTGTTTATTTGTTTCTGGAGGATTTTTCCCCATTACTTCTGGATAATGCTCATTGAATGCAGCCTGAATTGCTTCTGCCATGCTTCCGGCAAGATCTGAGGGGGTTCCTGGAATTAAGGCCATAATTATCCTGTTTTAACTTTTACTGATAATAGACTTGGTGTAGCTGGTGGCATTGGAGGAACGGGTGGTGCAGGACTCACAGGTAATCCCAGCGCGGTCTCACCAGGGTGCATATGTGTAGCGTATATGTTTACAATTTGGTTTAGGTAAGTAAGTAATTCATCTCCAAATACAAGTGGATGAGAAGCACCGTCAACAAGTTCTATCTGAGGGGCATCCACCACTACTTTTGTATTTCCATGTACTTTTATCAGTCCTCCATTGATATCTATATTTATTTCATTACCGTTGGCATCTTTTACTGTAATAGCCGAAGGCTCAGTAATGATTTTATTTCCACTCTGATCTTCAACACTAAAGCCTTGTTTATCATCGCTAATGAATACTTTGTTTTCTCCAGGGGTTTCAATTTTAATTTCTTTGATGTCATCATCAAAAGTCAATTTCAATTTTTCGCGGGAAGTGTAACCCTTTTTATGGTTGTCATTTGAAGGTTGTATCGGTGGAACTTTATTGGAACTGTGAAGCATGCCCAAAATAACAGGCTGACGAGGGTCATCGTACAAAAAACCAAGAAGCACTTCATCGTCAAGCTCTGGTCTGAAGAACATTCCTCTTTCATTTCCCGCATCTGTTAGGGCTATCCTTGCCCATACTCCATCATCATTCGCATTAATATAAGGCATTTTTACCCTAACACGTTGTTCTCCATCAGGGTCCTCATTATCGGTAACAATGCCGGTATGTAACCCAATTACGCCTGGTAATAATCCGCCGGCTTTTGGTGCAACAATATGGTTTTCTTCCATAAACGAATCAGGACTATGACCAAACTGAACATGTGTTTTCCATCCGTTTGACAGGGTATAATCGTGTCTTACACCGCTTACAAAAGCCTTTCCATTAAATCGTTGGCCTAGCCCATTCAATTCCACCACATCGCCCGGATTAATGTTAGCAATACCTTGAAATTTCACTTTGCCTCTTATTTTCGATAATCTGGATTTCAACAACTCTGCATCGGCCCAGGCTTGAGTTTCCTGTGGATCTATTGAACCCGAATGGTTTAGCGATATTTCAGCGGGGCTGGCAACTGAAGCTAACTCTGTTGTTGTAAAGCTCCCCTGCTCTTCTAAATCAGAAGGGTCGTTGGCTGTGGATTCAGCTATTTCCTGGTTGGCCATATCCCATGCTTTACCAATTACTGAAGTATATTGATTTCTGCTATCCATCTCTGCATCGAGTTCTATAATTGTTGCTCCATGTAAAAGCGAGAGAATGGCCTCGCCGGTAACCGTGGGTTTTTTAATAACGATGTTTTCGTCGTTTGTCAATATGATATTACCATTTGCTTCTGCCCTGCTTAAAATGAAGTCCCAATCAGTAGAATTGTATTGAACCATTTCTTTGTAAGTTACATCGGTAGATTCAACGTTGATATCCGTAAAACCCGCATCTTCTAAAATCTGGGTGATAATATCCGAATCAGGGAGATCATGAAAATAGGCATTCTTACGACCGATCGTTGTTTTTATTGCTTTGTGCCTACATTCTACTGTAAGCAACGGTGCCATACCCGTTCTTATCTTGAGTGATTGTTTAATTATAATTCCTTTGAATATATTTACAGTAGTGTCTGAATCCCCTGCTTCAATTTCTATTTCGTTGCCTGGGCTGAATAAATCTCCATCAGTTAATGGAAATATCCCGTCAGAAGCATCTCCATCCTGAAAAACTAAAATGGCAGAAGATATCTTATTGACCACCTTGGTAACAAAAACAGATTGCTTAGCTACCGATTGAGGTACATCTTCGCCGTTTATTTTGAGTTTGAATTCAGCAACCGACTCAACTTCAGGAATCATTCTTTCTTCAGCCATTGCCTTACGATTTTACATTCTTATCAAAAGGTGGAAAAACCAATTTCTGTCCGGGTATCAAATCCCTGAAATTTTTCAAATTATTAACCTTTGCTATTTCCAGATAATATTTAAAATTGCCGTAAATTTTATGAACCATTGCTGGTAATGTATCCCCCTCTTTTACAATTCGGATATGGGTAAGGTCTGCGGATTTTTTATCTTCTTCGGCTTCAATTTGCTCCTTGGCTCTTTTTTCAATGAAAGTTGCTGTAATAATTGCCCGAAGTGGTTTGCCTCCGTTATTAAATAGTTTGTATTGGATATTTGCTGTTTTTAAGATACAATCAAATGCAAACTGGTTGGCCCTGTACCAAATTAAACCTGGCCAATTTATACGAAGAAATCTAGTCCTATGCCCTTTACCATCATACCCTGTAGTTTGATAAAATTCAATAATCTTATCCTTAACATCCAATGGAACTCCTGTGGCATTTGTACCATCTAAAAAAAACTTTAATGTAACTTCAAATGGTGTAGTGCCAAGAAATGGCCCTGCATTACCTGTTGCTCCACTTGCAGGATTCTGCTCTGATAAAACAGTGTAATTAAGCGTAATTTCATCAGGATTAATAAAAGTAGAAAATGTTTTCTCCGAGTCTCCTGCCCGATCAATTTTCTCCCATGACTCAATTTTAAGCTTATCAGCAGGCTTAAAGGGATTTAAGGCATCAAGAATTCCCATGGTCACCGTTCATTTTTTTGTTTAAGGATTTCCATAACCTGCTCTACGCATTCTTTAATGATGTCTTCTTTTGAAGGAGTATTGCTGCCCTGATGAGCCCCTGAAGAAGAAGCATCATCAGACACAGATACAGCGATTTCGATTTCGTTTATTATAATCGGCATAATCTAAAAACTTACAGATCCAGAGACACCTCCGCTTATTGCGCCCCCAACGGCGCCTACAGCCCCCATTAACAAATCATCGAGCCCCATAGGTTTAAAATACTGGTAGGTTAACTCTAATGTTTCTACTACCATTGTATTTTGCTCTGCATTGAATTCGGAGACGTCAATTTTAGTTGGGTAGGCATTAAAAACATGCCATACGTTTAGCGGAATGTGACTGTCGTTCAATAAACTCACAAGGATGTTTTTGGGCTGAAAATTAAAATTTTCGATACTGTCCCGACACCAGTGACTTACAAAAGACCCTAGAAACAATCCGCGTTTCAGTACCAGTTTGTTGTACTGAGGAACGCCGGGAAACTGGTGTTTAAACCTGTTCTCCCCGCCTTCGGCCACAGTTTCTGTTGTAATACTTGCACTTAATCCGCTTACACTTTGGAAACGCACATCCTGAGGCGTTTGCGGGAACATTTCAAATACAACAAGAAAATGAAAGCCAACAGGTGGATAGATTAATCCATCAATGATACCACTGATTAAACTCATAATATTATAGGTTAATCACCATTTTGTATAGTAAGCCCTTCATGGGCCAGGTCAAGTTGTTCAATAGCAACTTCACTTCCGTCAGCCTTTAGATCTGTACTTTGTATTTTAATTGGAAAGGCGTTCTTAATTTTCCAGGTTACTACAGGTTCATGATTTTCATTAAGTAGTTTTATAACTACATCCCGCCTTTCAACAGTATTAAGGCTTATGGTATTTAACCATTGATAGAACTCATTATCTGCAGCAAAAACCCCTCGTTTTAGTGTGATGTTGCTAAATTCCCTCATACCGGGCATTTTAATTTTACTGAATTCTGGCGATGCTCCGTCACGATATTCAATCAGTTTGTTTTCGATATTTAATCCGCTTACTTCCGTAAAGCCAATTTTGGTTCCGCCCCAGTCAACCTGGAAATGAAACTTTGGTAGTGGATAAGTTGCCATTTTATTTTGTTTTAGATGAGCTTTTAAAGCTGATTAATTAAGATTCCTGAAGTTTATGAGAGAATTTGAGAATGATAAACTCTGCCGGACGTACTACTGCCATGCCAATTTCAATATTCATTCTGCCCTCCAATATGTCAAGCGCGGTCATAGTTACACCTAAACCAACCCTAACAAAGAATGCGTGTTCCGGTTTAGCACCTGCAAGCGCTCCTGCCCTCCATTGTTTAATCAGGAAGTTTTCGATCATGGCCCTTACCCTCACCCAGGTATTGGCGTCGTTTGGCTCAAAAACAACCCATTCGGTTCCTTTTTTGATAGATTCTTCTGCAAAAATGAAGAACCTACGCACTGGGACATAACGCCATTCATTGTCATTTCCGGCCAGTGTCCTGGCTCCCCATACCATCACTCCCTTACCCGTAAAATACCTTATCGCATTTATTGATTTACCTGAAGTTGGATCTACATTTAATGACATTTGATCCTGATGAGAAATTTTTAACGATGCCGCATTTACATAAGATAGTGAGACATTGGCAGGTGCTTTCCAAACACCTCTTGAACTATCAACAGCAGCATAAATACCTGCAACTGCTGATGAAGGTGGCATAACAATCGTTATTTTTTGAAGCTGGAGCTTGATAACATTATATAGCTCCGTATTGCCAGTAACTGCTGGTGGGGTAACAGGTGATGTTGGTACGGTTGCAGGAGGTTTCTGAAGATTCAGACCTGTTTTTATTGATTCTTTTAAAGTAGACAGCGGATTTAGAATACTTGCCAGACTAATATTTCCCGGATCACTAGCAGGAGTTTCGACAGTTTGGGTGGTTGTTACTCCTCCAACAACTGTTTTGTAAATTACGTTTACGTCATTGTCTTCAAATCGATAGTTTAATATAGTTTCCAGATAAGGGAAATAAGCAGCTCCATATTTTATCAAATCCAGGTTGCTACCCAGGGTTGCAGCATTTCTAAAATCATCCGCTGAGCTGTTAATGTCGTTAGGCGTGCCCTTTTGTTGTATTACATCAATAATGGTAAATCTGTCCTGAAGCAGAAAACATTGATTTAGTGCCTGATTAATCAGTGAATAATAGCTTGATGAATCTAAAGAAGGCCCATCCGGGAAAAGCAGTAAGGTAGGCTCATCAACTTTCGCTATTGCAGCTAAACCATCTTGCAGTTTTTGTGATGCAATGTCAGTATCAGAAGGAGCTGAAGAAGGATATTGGCCGACTGACACTATGTAACACGGACCTCCTCCATTGGCGAAATACATCTGCAGCCCATAGTATAGTTTGAACCTTGAACTCGTTGCGGCTGCCTTATCAATTGAGATTGTTCTTGCAACTGAAGAATCACTATTGGTAGTGTCTGTAATGGTTACAGTAAATGCTGTTTCCTTCTGGGCCAGACCAAACAATTGTTCATATTCTAGCAATGAACTAATTCGCTGGGGTAACAGCGTAAGATCTTTACCGTTAAAAGTTGCTTTCTCAGTATAACCGATGAATGCAGGAATAGCAGTTTCCACTTCAGCTACGGAAGGTGGAAACGTTGGGATCTCACGTATATAGACCCCGGGGGTTTTAAATACATCTGCCATGTTGGTAGGTTTTTAATTAGATTGTGATTAAAATATCTGAGAAAGTATCAGAACCTTCTGTTCTTATGAGATTTAAAGGAGGATTTGGTAAATTGGCTATAATCACTTTATTTGTACTGTCTGTCAATTTAATCCCCGCAATTGGATCTTGTTTAAGTGGTAATACATTGTTGGACGTAAAAATAAATTTCCCTGGTGGTGAGCTTCCCAGCAATGTAAAATCTATTGATGAACCATTCGTTTTAGCTACATTTATTGTTGTTATCGACGAGTTAAATTGTTTGGTAATGATATATCTCCATTTTGTTGAGCGATTTGTAAACGGAATTTTATATTTTTTTGTGCTGATCGAATGATCATTATTTTGAAATTGATAGGCTGAACTCAAATTGCTTTTATAAAAAATTTCGATTACTCCAAATACATCAGAAATTTCATGGGGATTGATTGAATAAAAAGATGCCTTCTCGGTTCCTTCAATTAAAAAGCGCGTCCGGCCTCCTGTTGATTTATTAAGATCAAAAGAAAAATTATATACGTTATTGGAGTTATCCAATAGCTGCTGTAAACTCTCTCCGCTGTCTATAAATTCTAGTTTTCCGGTTTGAGTTGCAAGGTTACTGTTATGTGCAAAAGAAAAGGCATTACTTACAAAGGGAATTAAATCTGCCTCAGACACGGTTTTCTTGGTTTTGTTTGCAACAAGCAGTGGCTCGCCCGCTAATAGATTTGAACTCAGGTTATTGAAATAATAACGGCTGCTAGCTGGCTTACTGGTATTTAGATCGGTGATGTTTTCAAAGAAACTGTTTTTCAGCTTGAGTAGAAAAGTAAATTTTGTTCCCTCTGTTAAAGGATTTCTAATTACATCCAGACTATTCACTTTTGCATATAATTTTCCGCCGAAATCACTTGGCAGAAAACGTAATCCCAGTGATTTCATAAGAACGTTACAGTCTTCAGATGGCTGCAAAGCTATATCAGGACATTTACCCGAACTGTAAAATGTATGGGGAAACTCCACTGAAAAAAGTGCTTTATATTTTATTTTTATCATTACAAAAAGATTGGAGGTTAACTTAATTGTCGCTAATGGTAACTTCTGTAATTGGAGGTGCTTCCATTTTAGGTTCAAGATCAATGAAACTCATGGTTCGGATTTTATAAATTACGTTAGGCATGTACTTTGCACCAAGTGCTGCCCAAAGGTTATTTTGTTGTTCAAAAGTGATGGGATGTAAATTGACCAGCAAACGACCCACCTTTTGCCATGGTTTGTCGTTATCAACTTTTGCATTGATCCCAGGATACTTATCGCTATCAAAGACCTGATTGCCTTGAAAGAATGAAATTACGTAAGATAGTAGTCTTAATGCGGTAGAGTAGTTATTAGCAAAGACAGAAAAAATAACAAATACATTCAGGTTAACCGGGGGATTAATTATTTGAATCTTGTCATCTGTTTTCCGATAGTTGTATTGAGCATCAGAAACGCGATCTTCCTCCAGGTTTACCAGCGTTAAAATTATTTTAGATACCTCACCGCCGTCTGATACAACAGCAAATGTTCCATCAGGAGTCATCAGTGAAGAGATCATTACAATATCTTCATTTCCGAAGTTTGTGGCGTCCTTGCGTTTAAGATAAGCGTTGAGCTCATCTGATAAAAATTCAAGTGCTGTGCGTAACATGTGTTTAAATAAAGTGTAATCTTAATTCTTTGAATAAACAAACTGCCTTGCGGCAGAGATATCCGGATTAAATAGTAAATTATACCCGTAGTCTTTTAACTTCTGATGATTAAAATTATCTGTATGTGTTTCAATAATAATCGCATGTATCTTTCTTAGATCCTCTTCTTTTGATGCCTCAATTAGAAATTCTTCGTAACCTTCAATATCTAACTTCAGTATGAAAACGTCCCTGTCAAGTTCGTTGATGAAAGAAAATAACCCAACAGATTCAACAGATAAAAAGTCATTGGAATTTGGTATCGACGTCCATCGCCCACTCCAATCACTTTGATCTGGTGAATAAAGATTTAATGTCCCGTTGGTTACTGAAACTGCCTTGTTCAATGCCTTTATTTTTCCAAACCTTTTAGCGTTTTCATTTAAATACCAGAAGCTATCGGGGTTTGGTTCAAAGGAAATCACATCAACGTTTTTTAGATGCCTGGCACACATTATCGAAAATGCACCAATATGAGCACCACAATCAATCACATAACTTTGAGTTAAAGGTTCAATGTGCGCAAATCGGCTTTTAATACAGTACATGTCCTGGTTAATAACTTCAGGAATAACCCAACGATCATCATCAGTATCTTTCCTGTAAACAATATTTAAAAGATCATTCATCATTTATCTATTAAGCAAAGGTTGATTTGGTCTTCTTATTGGTCTCTGACGTTCTTAATAAGTAGCTAAAAAAAGTATCCTCATCAAGAATATTCGGGTATTGATTTTCCTCTAAATAACCCCTAACCATGTTAGCAGAAACCATATAACAATAGGAATTGGGAT
>NZ_JBFTIZ010000098.1:0-27128 GCF_056395165.1 Pedobacter sp. 10L46_2 | reverse complement strand
GTTTGGTAACTCCCGTTTTGTTTGGGACTGCAAAGGTAGAAATCTTTTTCTGTTTTGCAAATCTTTTTTGAAACTCTTTTTCACCTTCCTTTTTCACTGTTTCCCTTCCTCCGAAGCGGGATGCAAAAGTAGGAAAATTCAGCCACCACGCAAACATTTATACACTATTTCTTACAAAATATCCCTAACTCACTAAACCACAACCAGAAAAATTAGAAAGACCTATTTAAAATACTTTAATCCGTACCTAAACATAACATAAACCGGAATACTTAAGGCAATCCATGACACGATATGCCATACTCCTACTCCCATTATTGCTGATAACAAGCCTAAAATTGTTATCACTCCCAGTAAAATAGGGATACCCCATACTTTGAAAAACACGTTATTATTATTCTTCATTCTCTTGAACAGTTGATAAGGTGAGCGATTCGGCTTCTCCCATAAGCCTTTTAAGTTGGGCCGACTTCGCCTTGCGCCTGGCAAGCCAAAGGTAAATTCCGGAAATCAATACAATAATAGTAGCGATATCGAAAATCGCCCAGAGTATCTTCATCGGCATACCCCCATAGTCACCAAAGTGAAATGGCTGGGAGATAAAGATTGTTTTCAAATACCATGGCAGATCTCTCATGTCTGTCAATTCCCCAGTTTTGGCATCTATTAACGCCGGTTTGATAATCCTTGAAGTTAGCGGAGTAGTTCCAATCATGTACACTGCGTAATGATACTTACTGGAGTAAAGTGTTCCCGGATAGGCAACAAAAGAGACATCCATTCCGGGAGCGGCTGCCTTAGCTGTCTTAACAGCAGCATCCAAAGAACTTAAAGTTCCTGTTACCTTAGGTTTATTCTTATATCCCGCAACCATTTCGGCAAGCTGACTAGCCTTCCACTTGTCCAGCGCTGGGTCAACCAGGGTGTTTATCACACCTGTAAGTCCAACAACCGATGCCCAGGCCAGTGTTACAATTCCAAACAGGTTATGCAAATCCAACCACCTTAATCTCGATGATTTCTCTGTCCTGATCATTCCGAAATCAAAACGCTTCATAATCGGACCATATAATACTATACCGGAAACAATAGCAACAATAAAAAGCAGCCCCATCAGCCCCAGGAAAAGTTTACCGGGTATGCCCGCCAGCATTTCTACATGCAGGTAATACATCACCAGCATAAAATCCATTTCATTGGGCGGCGTGTCCATTACCTTACCAGTATACTCATTCATCCTAAGGTAATGATCTCCTTCAATGGGCGCCTCACTTGAATCGGCCACAACAACAAACATTTCACCAGGATGCTCTTTTACATCCCATGACACATACTTTATTGCCTTTACGGGTACGTGTTTTAAGGCCTCATGCAGTACAACATCTTTTGACAATTCTGGAGTTCCAGGAGGAACAGCAGGCATTTCTACTTCCTTGCCCAGTAAATGATCAATTTCCTCATAAAATATCAGAGGTAAACCAGTCAGGCATAGCATGAGCAAAAAAACCGTACAAATAAGACTGGTCCATTTATGAACTTCAAACCATTTTTTTATTGTTTTAGCCTTCATAAGTTAAAATTTATAAGCAAAACTTGCCGCAAAGTTCCTTGGTTTTTGTGGATTAACAGACCAGTAACCAATGTAATAATCTTCATTGGTCAGGTTATTCATATTAAAGGTAAACCTATATTTGTCTGAGTTGTAAAATAAACTTGCATTTAACAAGGTATAGCTTGGCAATTCAAAAACTCCTGTTACACTATTATCTATTACCTTATATACACCAGCATAGTTTCCACCTAACCCGATCCCGAAATCTTTTAATTTACCGTATCCAAATTTATAAGTAGCCCATAAATTTGCCAGATCCTGAGGTCCCTGACCACCTGGTGCACTTCCTACTTCGTTGTAAAAATCAGTGGGCTCACCTGTGTTTCCTTTAAGCACTTTAATTCTGCTGTGACTAACTCCTGCAACGATATTAAAACCAGGAAAAGGATTTGCACTTAAATCCAAATCAAAACCCTTGCTTCCTGTTTTTCCACCTTGCACGGAAGAAGTTGGTGTATCATAAACCCTGTTTGCAACTCTGATATCATAAACAGAGAAAGTGGCAAACAACTTATCAGAAAAGAAATTAGCTTTCACTCCTACTTCCCATTGATTAGCTTGCTCAGGTTTAAATGATTTTACGCCCAGGCTTACTTTATTCTCGTCAAATACTTCACGTGGCGCTACATTAAAGAACGCATTCATGTAATTCGCAAAAATCGACACCTTATCCAGTATAGGCTGATAAACAACCCCAAATTTAGGCGAGAAGGTTAATTGATTATAATCATCTTCAGTATCTTTAAGATCACCCTTGGAATCAAAATAATCCATCCTTAAGCTAGCCATAACACTTAATGAAGGAGTAAAATTAAGAACGTTTGATACATAAGCGCTGGAGGTACTGTTCTTGATATTGGTACGACTTCCTGCTCCTGCATCCGCCAGCGCATTATCAACCAAAGCTTGCGTTAAATATACCGGAGGAATTTCTTTTCCATCTTTATCAAATTCAACTTCACTGTTCTGAGGTGTAACCTGTCTTACTAAAGCCCAAGCCGAGCCATTGTCAATTACATTGCGGGTATAATAATCCAACCCTATCAAAACTCGATTCCTCAGACTTCCGATTTTAAAATCGCCATTAAAATTCTGCTGTATATCAGTTGTATTAGTGGTTTGTTGTTCTTTATGGAAATACTGGTCAAAATAATTGTCCCTGTTCGCGCCCCCCATATTCAGGTATGCATCATCCCAGATATAGGTATAATAGCCATCTGATTTTACGTTCCCTCTGGAAACCACAGTTTGTGAAGTCCATTGATCTGATAGTTTATAAAGCATCTGACCTTGCAAATTATATCTTGGATTTTTTATAGTCAGATCGTTGCTGGTGAAAGACAAGTTCCTGTCTAGGTTTAGCTCTTTTAGGTTTTTAAAGATGAGCGTTGTATCTCTATTAGTATTAAAAAAGACTGGAGGAGCAGCCCTTTCTTCCTGTAAAATTTCTGTCAATACCTGAAAGGAAAGCCTATCATTTACTTCATAAGCCAAACTAGGTGCTATGTAGAAAGACTTTTTAAATCCGGCATCCTGAAAACTGTTTTCTGTATGGTAGGCAGTATTAATACGCATTGCAATTTTTTCAGTTTTGCTCAAAGGCATATTTATATCTGCAGTTACCCTGTTCAAACCAAAACTACCCAGGTTGTAGGCTACTTCACCGCCAAACTCATAATACGGTTTTTTAGTAATGGTATTGATAATCCCTCCATAGCCATAAAAGCTTGCTCCAAACAATGTCCCAGAAGGTCCTTTCATCACTTGTATCTCTTCCACACTTGCCGGATCAAGGTTTCCACTGGTCAGGCCAGGTAATCCATTGATCAGACTTGGCTGCGCTTCAAAACCACGGAGCGCAAAATAAGAGGCTCCATCACCTCCCCTTCCTGTAGATTCCCATGTTCTTGCGATTCCGGGAATATTCCGCATCGCATCATCATAGTTACTAATCGCTTGCTGTTTTAATATTTCAGAAGAAACAGAACTATAAACCTGTGGATTCTCCAGATTTTTTAAAGGCATCTTAGCAACTGCAGCAGTTACTTTGTTAGTATTTCTGGAAGAAATGATTACTTCTTGTAATTGATCGGAATTCTCATTCAGTACAAAATCAGCAGATACAGTTTCTCCCGATTTTACTTCAATAGCCTGTTCTTGTTTTGCCAGACCAATAAATGTTGCAGTCAGAATATATTTGCCTGTTCTAATATTCTTTAGCTCATACGATCCTCTTTTATCTGTTAAGGCTGTTTTACCTGTTCCTTTAATATTTACAGTTACAAGTTCTGCGGGTTTTCCATCGGAGGTTTTTACTGAGCCACCAATATTTCCAGTCTGCGCAAATGACAGACTTGCAGAAAATAAGAGCAAAATAATACAATTGGTAAAAATTCTTATCATAGTTGAAATTTGTTTGATCGGCACAAACCTACTATTTAAAATAATTCTAAACAATATTATTTAAAATTATTCCAAACAACAGCCTTACACGCTCCTTTTCAAGTATTTAAGATTTAAATCGATAACTTGTAATGATCTTTAAATATTCTGGATCGAAGCCCTATTAGCTCCTGACTAAATCAATATTTAAAAAATAGAGGCAAAAAAAAAGACGACATCTGGAGCAATGTCGCCTTTAATTAAGAAATAAATTTCTTGTACCCTGGAAGGGATTCGAACCCCTGACCCACGGTTTAGAAAACCGTTGCTCTATCCAACTGAGCTACCAAGGCCTTTCCCCTTAAGGAGCGCCAAAGATATAAAAACATGCGAATAAGCGCAAATCTATTTTGATAATTTTCTAAAAAAATCGCATTAAAAAAATATACGCAAGATTACCAGCCACTTAACAAATAGCCTAAATTCAGGTATTTTACTTTCCAATAACTATACCATTACTGTCACTATTCAAAATAAGTTAGCAACCCATAAACTTCCAATTTTACTGGCTTTAAAATGAGGCATGGATGTTGTATATCTAAGGTATATAAAAATAAGAAAAACGTGTGTTTTATCCGACAACCAAGGCAAAAACCTTCATCCCGAACAATTCCTACAACAATGCTATTTATTTGCAGGCAGAAAACGGGGAAGTTTTGCTACGATTAGAGGATTACATAACAAGTCGACACAACTAACCAAATAATTACAAACTTTAAATCTACCACTACCTACCTATGGATAATGACGCTCATAATTTGCAATCGCTGGTTGAAGCACTTGATGATGTAATTCTGGAATTAACCGAACAATCTGTAATTAAGCGGGTTTGGACAAAAGATAAATCTAAATTGTTCATGCCACCCGAATTCTTTATCAATAAGAGTATCCCGGAAGTTTTTGGCAAGTTTGGAGATATCTTTATTGACTGCATAGTCAGATTACTTAGTACTGGAGAAAGACAACAATGCATCTATCCAGATTTTGACCCAACTAAGTCGCTATGGTATTGTGCTAAGTTTCAAAAAATCGATTCCATTAATACTGATGCCAGGATAATCTGTATCATTGAGGATATTACAGCTAAAAAAGAGATGACCGATCAGCTTGAAAAGAATAGCTTAGAGCTCAAAAGGATCAACAACTTGCTAGAAATAGGTCATCAAATTTCAAAAATGGGTGGTTGGGAATATGATACGATAAGTAAAGAAGTATTTTTAACGAATCAGATCTACGAAATCAACGAATCAGATCCGCATATTGTAATCAATAGTATCAATGTCCCACAATCATTTGACAAAGAGAATAAAACAAAATTATTAAAAGCGCTGAAAAATTCGCTTGACAAAAATATTGCCTTCGACATTGAATTAGAGCTCATAACAGCTAAAAGGAATAAAAAATGGGTAAGGATCTCAGGCGTTCCAATAATGGAAAACAACAATGTTCGATTGTTCAGAGGAATATTGAAAGATATTACAGACATTAAAAACAACCAGCTGGAGCTTATTGAGGCCAAAAATCTTGCTGAACAAATTGCCAGAAAAAGGACAGAGACGCTTTCCATTATGAGTCATGAGATTCGGACTCCTTTAAATGCAATTATTGGCATCAGCAATCTCTTGGATCAGGCAACATCTTCAAACAAGGATATAAAAGAGTATGTGGATCATCTAAGATACTCTTCTAATCATTTATTGGGGCTTATAAACGACATATTAGATCTGGAAAAGATTGAAAGTAAAAAGATGCAATTAAATGAAGCCCCTACAAATCTGATATCACTTATAAATAATGTCTACAAGCAGTTTCTACCATTCGCTAAAAATAAAAGCCTTGCCCTAAATTTCCATCATGATTACAAAACACCTGAGTCCTTAATGATTGATGATCTCAGGCTAACAAGGATATTAAATAACCTATTGGCTAATGCCATCAAATTTACCGAAAAAGGAGAGGTTAGCATCACCCTAAAAACGCTTGTCGATCAAGRCGATCATGCATCTATCCTTTTTAAAATCTCCGATACTGGAATTGGAATTCCTGAACATCTACATAATCTGGTATTCGACAAGTTTCATCAGGTTCACCAGGATTCCCACAGGCAACAAGAAGGAAGCGGATTGGGACTTAACATTACCAAAGGTTTAGTAAGGCTTTTCAAAAGCGAAATTCGCTTAATCAGTAAACCGTCCATAGGATCAATATTCGAGTTCCAAATTGACTTCAAAAAGGCCTTACCAATACTAAAGGAAAAGAAATCAAACGCATTCGAATTTGATTTCCCTGCCCTACCTGATTTTAAGTTGTTGATTGTTGACGATAATCCTACAAATTTACTCGTCGCCACCCGCCAATTAAGTCGTTTTGGGATCAATGCTAATAAAGCGGACAATGGCTATACTGCCATAGAATTTCTAAAAAAGGAAAAGTTTGATGTTGTTCTTGTAGATCTGCACATGCCGGGTATGGATGGTTATCAGCTATCTAAATACATACAAGAAACCTATCCGGAAACCAAAGTAATCATTTTTACTGCCGATGTACTTGAAGAAGTGAGACTTAGGCTTAAAGAAATGGGCATTCTCTATATTCTCTCTAAACCATTTAAACCAGAGGAAATGTTCGAACTCTTTTTAGAAGTACTTGAGGTAAAATAATTCATAACTTTATGCCCCATGAGAGTAGTTCTATTAGGGTTTGCACTATTTTTAATCAGTGCTCCATCGTTTTCACAAATAAACACAAAAGCCAAGGAAGCTGTTGTTACCTATGGATTCCGAAATAACGGAAAAGAAACAAAGGCAGAGCAAAAAATGTTCGTTAAAGGTAACCAGGTACATCTGGTACCTCAGGGTCGTCAGACCGAACAGCAGTATCTGCAAATTGCTCAAAAGGCAAGTTATCAGATACAAAACAGCAATGCTATAGCATACACACTTAAAAAGCCCTTCTCTGAATACGTAAAACCAGAATTGCTTCCAGGAATAGACACAATATTGGGCATTCCCTGTAAAAAGGCTAAAGTCTTTGTTCGTTCCAACACCATCGAGGTGTGGTATACAAACGACCTTAAAATTAAAGGAACACCAAGCATTTCAATTGCCCCCGAATTAGGCTTAGTTCTTAAAACCATTCGTAATGGTAATTCCGAAACCTTTGCAAAGAACATCGAGTACCGTACAGTAACCCCCGAAGAACTTGCCTGGCCAAAAAGCTGGGGTACCATGTTAGATGAACCAGCATACCAGCGACAAGTAATCGAAAGCCGCTACACTACGCTTACCATTTTCAATAATGAGCAGATTAGTTTTGGCAACAAAACAGAAAATCCTGTCGGAGAACAATCTAATGTCACTTACCATTTCTCTGGTGGAACTGTTATTCTTAAGAAAGTAAAGCTACCGCCAACAAAAGTTGGTCAACAATTATTTATCGAATTAGCACAACATTCTAACGGGGACGCATATGACCGTACAGGTTCTGTGTTTATGATCCCTACCGACAAATCCATCTCTTATCTTAATGCTTTGCAGAGCGGTATTCAGGTACTTCCTGTTTATTCAGCCAGAAATGGAAAGAAATACCAAGGAGTTACGGCTACCGACAACTATTTACCTCCGCTTGAGTTAATGCGTTTTTTCACTTCTTTTGGGGTAAACCATTTTAATCCACAGGCAAAAATAAAAGGGTATAACTGGGCCGATTCGGTTGTCTACAAACAGGATATCACATCCTTATTACCGCGTTTGCAAGGAGAAGTGTGGATAGGCGTTTTTATAGGAAACTATGATAAAGGCGGACATAAAGCCAGTCTGTACTTCAAATACTATCCAGGCTATGAGGGCGAAAGTCAAAAAGAGGAAAAGAAATGGTTAATGCCTGCTTTTAACACAACCAATTTAATGGAAATGTCGGGACAGGAATACGGCACAATGTTCGATCAGGATTCTCTTACCGTAACTGTGGAGATCCCGCAAGGTGTAAAAAACCTAAAAATGAGATATCTTACAACTGGTCACGGTGGCTGGGGTGGCGGAGATGAATTTGTACCAAAACAAAACGAAATCTTTATGGATGGCAAAAGAGTATATCACTTTATTCCATGGCGAGAGGATTGTGCAACATACAGATATTTAAACCCTGCTTCAGGCAATTTTGGGAATGGTTTGTCCTCTTCGGATCTTAGCCGCTCTAACTGGTGTCCTGGAACAATTACCTTACCTGTTGAAATCCCTTTACCGGATCTTAAACCTGGCAAACACACCTTTCAGGTAGCAATACCGTTAGGGAAACCAGAGGGAGGAAGTTTTAGCGCCTGGAATGTATCAGGAACGTTAATTGGCGATAAAGAATAAAATAAAAAAGGCATCCGGAATTGGATGCCTTTTTTATTACTTTTAATATAAGTTTTGTTGCCATTTTTGTTGATGTAATATTTACCTCCACGCGGGCCGGTATAAATTACTTCAGAATTAGGGCCTTTCAGCGTTCTATCTACAGTTGGCTTATAATCTTTATTAGCAGCATTGGCAACAGCGGTAGTTGTTTGTTTTTTCACTGTTGTTACTTCCTTTTTAACTTCCTTCACAGGAGCCTCTGCTTTTTCTTTGGCAGCTGTAGCAGAAAAACGCTTATCCGGTGTGCCATCTTTTTTAAGTTTTATATCACTAGCTGGAGCTGCAGCTGTTTTCGCAAAACGTTTATCGGGCGTACCATCTTTTTTTAATCTTGCTCCTGCAGTGGTTGCTTCTGCTTTAGCTTTAGTTTTTGCAGTTGTAGTTTCTTTTTTAACCTTTTCGGTTGCATCTTTTTTTGCATCGGCTGTTGCTTTGGTCTTAGCAGTTGCTTCTTYTTTAGCGTCAGCTTTAGCCTTTGCTGCTTCTTTCTTTGCGGTTGCTGTTGCTTCTTTTTTAGCATCAGCCTTAGCCTTTGCAGCTTCCTTCTTCGCCTCAGCAGCAGTCTCTTTAGCTTTCGAAGTTTCTTTTTTTGCTTTTGTTGTCGCTGCTTTTTTAGCAGTAGCAGTTGAAGCAGTTTGTGCCATACTTAAGCTCACACAGAAACTGAGCATAGCAATTAGTGAAAGTAGTTTTTTCATAACTTTTTAAATAGCTGATTGAATATCTGTTACTCTGCTGTCAGATTAGCCTAATAACTATGTACAATTTACATATATCGTACCAACATTATCAAGAAATCTAAATAAATATTTTCATTAAAAGAAATGAAGCTACTAAAAGGGATAATTACTATGCAATGGTAGCTGTAAGTTTGCTTCCGCTAATAGCTGTGCTATAAATTTTCAGCGTTCTTGTATTTCCGGTCGTACCTTGTGGTCCCTGAAGTACGGATCCATTGGTAGCGTATTCAGAAAAGTGCAACTGACATTGTATTTTATTATCTGCCTGTTTCCATACCAAGCTACCTCCCTGATGCGGACAAATAGATTCTGTTGCTACAAATGCTGCAGCAGTATTTCCATCAGCTATCCTAAAAAACAATACGCCATTTACTTTCGCCTGGTCACCCACAGCCTTTAGTTGAGTTGAAAGATCTACTGTGGCAGTATTATTTCCTGGTCCTGGATCAGGTTTGTCGTCAGGACCATCATTTCCACTTTTTCCACAGCTCGAAAGGCATGTTCCTGTGCAAACCAATGCAAGGCCAAGCCCTAATGATTTGATAAATTCGTCACGTTCCATAGTTTTTGATTTTAGTTTAGTAAATTTTTGATTTCTTGTCCGGATCCTGATTTTTTGACTTAAACAGGGTAAAGTTTCTTGATATAGTGAAGCCAAAACGAACCCCGCCTTTGCTCCACGATTTTTTAGTATTTGGAATGAAATTATTTTCCACTATATACTCCGAATTCATGAAGTTTAAAGAGAAAATATGCCCTCCGGTTTCTATTTCCAAACCAACACCAAATGGATTGTAATAAGTTTCCGTTAAATCTTTGGGTCTCGATAATCCATTTACAACAGTGTAATCGGCAATAAAAGAAAGTCGTTTAGTAATTTTCATTCTTCCCGCAAAACCAAGGGAAAACAGGTTTTTGGAATCACCGCTATCCTCAATATTATTTCGCACTAAAAACCCTGGCATTACCTCAAGAGAGAGGCGCGATGAAAACTTACGTGATATAATAGATTGAAAGAAATAAGAGAATCTGTCACTATATTGTCCAAACTCGCCATCATTAAATGGCTCCCTGGCAATCCAGCCAAGCTGGGCAAAGAGGGTCATATTAATCGGCATCGAACTATTACTCTTCTGTTTTAGCAGCTTGTACTTACCCGAAAAGTTGAAAAGTTCGTCTTGCTTACTTCTTCCTATTGCAACAGTAAAATCATCGGTAACCCCATAATCCAATCCAATAAACAAATCTGTTGCAACATCCAGGCCGTATAAAGTGTGTGCACTTCCAAAACGTCCGCCTATATCACCAAAATGGTGACGGATCCTGAGATCCAGATCATGTTTCTTTTGAGTTTCACTTGAGTGAGATAAAACTACATGTGTTGACTTAAAGGCGGCATCTACAGTAGTAGCTACACCCCCGCTGTCCAGGGCTTTTAACAATGAGTCCGCTTCCTGAGCTCGAGCATGCAGTGTAAAAAGCGAAAAGGAAATCAGTAAATATTTAATCTTATTCATGGGTTTGGTTATTTTAATGAATTGAACTTACCTTCAGCTTTTATCGTAATAAACTCAGCAATCTTGGTAAACACCAGCTTTGGTATTTTAATATCATGATCCACACAGGCAACTTTAAATTCTGTACTGATTTGTACAACCCCATTGGTTACGGTTACTTTTCCTGGAATTGTTCGTTTCTTATCTACTCCATGTACAGAAAGAATACCTGTAACCGTTACAGCATAATTACCATCTTTGGTAAAATCCACTGGCTGGTCTATCACCCCTTTAAATTTTGCATAAGGATATTTGTCACTCTCTATATAATTTTCGTTGAAATGCTCCTGCATAAGCTTTCTGTCAAACTCAAGCGTCTTAACGGCTAGCTGCACAACTATTTCTCTGGTTTTGGCAACAAGAACAGCATTACCGTTATCGCTTACAGCCCTTATATCCTCTAGCGGTGTAGATGAGAATAAGCCTATTCTAATATTTTTGCTCACAAAGTTCTGCGCCCCGGCACTAAAATGCAGCAGCATGAGTACCACCAACAATCGGGTTATTTTTCTTATCCTATTCATATTTAATTGAGCTACTGCCTTATTTAAGTTTTAATGAACTTATATCTCCTAGTACGGAGTAAGAAACAACAAGGTTGCCTGGGCAGTAAATATTTTCACATTTGCACGTCGCTATCACCACCACGTCATCCTGACCTCGCAGCTTCTTCGAGGTCAGAATGACGATGGCATAAAACAAAAAAAGGCCCGCAATCTCTTGCAGGCCTTTCGTATAATTCAAATAATACTATTTAGCATTTTTCTTCTCAGTAACCTCAGTACGGATCTCTTGAGCAAGTCCTTTTAGATCCTGCATTGCTTTACGAACTCTAGTACCGGCTGCGCCATTACCTGAATTATAAAATTTGTCTGCATCTGCTTCGATTCCAGCAATAAGTTGTTTAAGTTTTGAAAATTTTTCCATGTTTTTCTTAAGTTAAGATTTTAAAAATATTTGATATAACGCTCTAAAGGTAATAATTATTGGATTTGCACCAAATCAATGTTTCATAATCTCTAATCATTTTTTCCACATCCTATTCCCATTGTTAATAAAAATGACTACAACACCACCATTTGCCCTGTCCTCACCGATTCATCACAGGCAAATGCAATCCTTAAACTATTAACCGCATCTTCAGTTGCATCAGTAAGGTCCAGATCTTCCTGAATAGCTCTCAGAAAAAAGCGTTGCTCACGATTACATAGTTCCTGATGATCCGGTTCATCTTTAAGATCAACCCACTCATCGGTCCTGGCAAACTCATCATCTTTATCCAGATCAGCATAATGTACTTTTATTGATTCTGTTTTAGTATGTGAATCAATTGAATCTGATTTTCCTGATTTCGATGCTTCTTTGGCAACTATAGATACCGCGCCCTTCGGGCCAAAAACATCTTTAATAAAAAAGGCTGTTTCACTAACCATTGGGCCCCAGCCTGCTTCGTACCAGCCAACTGAACCATCCTCAAAACGAATTTGAAGTTGCCCGTAATTGTAATTCCATTCAGGTATTTCATCGGTAAGCCGGGCACCAATAGCACTTACCTGAACAGGCCTTGATCTGGTCATCTGGCACATCACATCAATATAATGCACCGCACAGTCTACTATGGGGCTTAAACTTTTCATCAGGTTACGGTGTACGGTCCATTTCGAACCATGGCTTTGCTGATTCAGGTTCATCCGCATTACCAGTGGTTTACCCATTTGCTGCGAAAGTTCAATAAACTTCTCCCATGAAGGGTGATAACGCAATATATAACCAACAACCAGTTTCTTACCGGCCTTTCTCGCAGCTTCAGCAACACGCTCCGCACCTTCTACAGAATCCGCCAGAGGCTTCTCTATAAATACGTGGCAGCCGCTCTCCAGTGCTTTAACGGCAAAAGCCTCATGAGTATCCGGATAAGTAGAAATGCAAACTGCATCAGGCTTTGTAGCCTCAAGCGCCTCATAAAAATCACTGAACAGCCGATAACCTCCACCCAGCTTTTCATTTACAACAACCTTACTGTTACCGGTCGATACAATTCCACATATTTCAAAGCCGTCTAAGGTGTGATAGGCCATAGCATGAGATTTACCCATGTTACCGCATCCAACAACCAGAACACGCAAATTTACACTCCCAAACTCCATCCTGCACGATAATTACGTTTAACAAATTGGTTCACCTCATCAAAGTTAGTAACCTTAAGATTCGCTTTATCCCAGATCAGTTTAATGTCTCTGCCTGGATAACTGATTCCACCATCAGCATTTCTCCGCTGAACATCGGTTCCTCTAATGGCCAGGTTTGCTATTAATAGCGTTTCTGTAAGCGGTCCTGCAATTTCAAAAGGAGAACTTAATTCTATCTTTCCATAACCTGCAATCGCAGCTTCGGCCCATTGTGTATAATGGCCATCTTCACCACCTGGTACCCTAGGGGTTTTCTGTTTAGTATGATCATGCTCATTCCTTGATAAAGGCAGCAATCTCGGGTTAGATCCATAAACATCACAGATCATTTTTCCTTTGGTTCCTTCAAACAATACACCATTATCGCCAAATGCCTCATTAGGTCCTAACTCTACCGGACGCACGGGCTTAATACCACCGTCCATCCAGTGAAGCTGTAAATCACCTTTCGTTCTTTTCGTTCCCTTAAAGGTCATGATCACGTGACTTGATGGCGGACAACTTTCAGGGAAATACCCCCTCTTAAATTCATCCACATACACACTACCCACACTGCATTGAACATCAAGAGGCGTATCAAGACCTAAAATGCTAAATGGAGGTTCTACAAGGTGACAACCCATATCGCCAATTGCACCTGTACCATAATCCCACCAGCCTCTCCAGTTAAACGGAACCATTTTGTCTATATAAGGCTTATATGGGGCACTGCCCAACCACAAATCCCAATCCAATTCTTTAGGAACAACACCATTAGTAGCAGGCCACGAAATTCCCTGAGGCCAAACAGGGCGGTCAGTCCAGCAGTATACGGTATGTACCTTACCTATTAAACCAGCCTCGCACCAATCCTTCAATTGCCTTACTCCGTCACCAGAAGCACCCTGATTACCCATTTGTGTAACTACCTGATAGCGTTTTGCCGCTTCAGTTAATACACGTGCTTCATAAATATCATGTGTTAAAGGCTTCTGAACATAAACATGTTTACCAAGCTGCATTGCAGCCAGGGCTATCATAGCATGATTATGATCTGGTGTAGAAACTACAACACCATCAATGTTTTTCGATTCCTTGTCAAGCATCTGGCGATAGTCTTTATAATACTTCGCCTTCGGAAATCTCTTAACAGAACCAGCGGCCCTTCTATCATCAACATCACATAAAAATGCAATATCAGATTTACCACCTTTATAAATATTCGCTATATCACTTTCACCTTTTCCACCAACACCAACGCCGGCAACCTGTAAACGATCGCTCGGCGCTAAAAATCCTTTTCCTCCCAATACATGTCGGGGCACGATCATAAAACCAGCGGCTGCAAGCGCGCTGGTTTTAATAAAGTTTCTTCTAGAATTATCTGCTGATGAGTTTAACTTATCTTCAGTCATGTTTTTTATTATTATATTTTTTTGCTAGTCCGACTTTCTCTTGCAAGATCCTGAAATAAATTTAGGATGACGATCGATTAAAGCTAAAAATAGAAATCCTACTATTTCTTAGCTGCAGCTTTTTTGCTTGCAGGGGCTTTAGCCGACTCTTTTTTACTTAAATCTTTGATTCTTATGTTTCTGAATTCTACAGGAGAGCCATGTCCAAGGAAACCAATGTGGCCGCTGTCGCGTAATAAACCCGGATGTTCCTTACCATCTGCAGCACCATTCTTTCTAGCCTCAGTAATGTCGCCATCAAGAATTACGGTACCATTAAGGATCACTTTAATTTTAGGGCCTTTTACGACAACTTCTTCATAATTCCATTCGCCAACTGGTTTAAGGAAACCTCTTTTTGCTGGTAAAGTGCCATATACAGAACCATGGTACTGATACACATGAAGGTCTTTATATATTGGAGCCTCATTATCTAAAATCTGAAGTTCCATACCTGTATAAGCAGCATCACCTTCTAAAGGTGCTCTAATGCCCAATCCGTTATTGGCACCTGGAGTTAATTTAAATTCAAAACGGTAAATAAAGTCGCTAAATTCCTCTTTAGTAAATAAGTTACCACCTGAACCTTTTCCTGGTTTAGGACGAATCGCAATATTTCCATCCTCAATAGTATAATCAACTGTGTTACCTGTCCAACTGTGCATGTTTGTACCATCAAACAGCACTTTATAACCTTCTTTTTTCTCTTGTGCACTTAACTCAAATGGTTTTGCACGAGGGATTTCTCTGATGTAAAGATCGCGATAAGCAACTGGCGAACCATGTGCTTGTAATTCGATTTGCTCTTCAGCAAAAATCGGAAGGCTTCTGTCCCAGTAGTTTTCAAGGATTACGTTATCAGTTACCAATACACCGTTTAAGTAAACGGTAACACGATCACCTTTCATCAAAATACGGAAGGTATTCCATTCGTCAAGTTTATTGTCAGCAACTTTAAGTGGCTTGCTTTCATTAGCCTGATTGTTGTATAAGCCACCAGAACCAACCTGAGCACCTACATTTGTACGGGCATTATCCCAGATTTGAACTTGTGGAGTACCACGCAAATAAATACCGGCATCACCCTCTCCTTTTTTATCATCAATAATTTTCCAGTCAACAAGCATTTCAAAATCACCATACTTTTTAACAGTAGCAAGGTTATTTCCATGACTCATGAACTGAAGCTCACCATTAACAGGTTTCCAGCTATCGCGTGCCTCGGCATCAGCTTTTTCCTGCTCAGCAGCAAGCGTTTTAGTATCCATTTTAGAACGCTTAATCGGATCTGCCACTAAACCTTTCCAACCGGTAAGGTCAGTTCCGTTGTACATAGACACAAAACCCTCACCTGCTTTCATTTCCGAAATGTATTTACGCATTCCTTCTTTCTGATAGCCACTATCACCACCGGTTATTACCTCGATGGTTTTGTTTAACAAACCTTTAACCAGGTCACCATTATATGTTCCGGCAAGTGTAATGTTCATTACTGCATTTGCAGCAGCTTGCTGTAAAGCAGCATCATCTAAATATTTACCGGCAAAAACAATTGCATTGAAACATTTAGCTTGCTCAACATCTTTTAAAATTTGTTGTTTTTGCTCATTGGTTTGAGCCACAGCCATCGCGTTGCGAAGTAATAACAACTTCTGCTCCGCAGGATAAACACCTTCTCTAACCGAACGCAGGTATCCGTTGATAGCAGTATTCAGGAAAGCAGTATTTTTAGTCTCACGTGCAATCTTAATTAATTCAGGAGCTGCACTGGCATCAACCCATGCAGACAATGCGTCTAACGCAGCTTTTTGAGTTTGCTCGTTACCTGATGCAAAAGCATCAGTAACCGCCTTTAACGATTTCTCGCCACCTAAACTTGCCAGAACTTTGTAGAAAAGTAATCTCTTGTTTTCAGGTGCCGAAGCCATTTGTTGTAGTACTGCATCAACCTGTTGTGAATTGTCACCACCACCACTTACTGCAGCAATAATAGCTTCCTGTACAGCAGTTTCCTGAGCTCCAGAGCTTTCATTCAATAAAGTAAACAATTGAGGTAAATTCTCTTTCACAACAACGTGACTTAAAGCAGCGTATGCAGCTTGTTGTACTTCAGGATTTTTACTTTTTAACTGATCATAAACTGTATTTAACTGACCGTTTGCAGCACGCGAAGCAAGCAAATTGATTAATGCAACCTGTACATTTGGTTTCGCAGATGGAATAGCAGCAGCAATCTTTTCGGTAATTCCTGTTCCTTTCATTCTGTGAATGGCGTTAGAAACCGCAGTCACATTAGCAGTATCACCTTTGCTTGCCAACTTAAGCAAATCATCAAGCACCTGGTCCTGACCAATATTAACAGCAGCATTTATTGCAGCTAGCTTTACAGTCTCATTCTTACTTTTAAGCAACTTAATTACCGCTGGTAAAGCTTCTTTAGCACCACTTTGGCCAAGCATACTTAAAATACCGGCTTTTCCATCATCATCAACTTTACCTAATTTCTTAACCCAAAGAGGTGTCGAAGCTGAGGTTACATATGGTACAGCAAATTTCAAAGCAGCAGCACGATATTCAGCATTTTTATCGCCTGCAGCATCTAAAAGGAGCTCCTGGTTATTGTCTTTATTTGCTTCAACCAATACTTTTAAAGCACCGGTACGCACACCTACCAATTCATCAGTGTTTACTTTGCCAGCTATATCTTTAGCAATTTTTTCAGCAAGTTCTTTATTGCCATTTTTAAGCAATTGTTCTGCGTAGATCAGGTAAACTGCGGCAGTATTAGTGTTTTCATATTTAAATCCACTTTTATCAGCAGCAGCGGCAAATACAGCTTCAGACGAAGGATCTGCAATATAAGCAAGTGCATACAATGCTACTTTAGCAACATTTGCATCGCCATCGGATGCCAAAGCATTGATAGGCTGAGCGGCTTCTTTAAAGCGGCTGTCGCCTAACGATTCTATAATCGAAAGTTTGGCAGCACCGTTCGCTTTTGCCAGGCCAGCCAATAAAGCTGCTTTCGAAGCCGGAGTATTGATTTTAACCAAAGCTCGTGCCGCAGGATCTGCCAGTTGGTCGTCAGTTAAATACCCTTGTATACAAGAAACCGCGTCATCTTTACCAACCAAATCAAACTGACTGATGATAAACGATTTATTTTGTTTATCAGTTAATTTATCTAAGGCTTTGCAATAAGCAGCAACCGCCATTTTTCTCCAGTCTTCTTTTCCATTCTGAGTGATGTAAGCAGAAAATCCGCCAACAGTATACTCAATTAATGAATTATTGCCTTTACCTGGGGCGCTAAGGCCACTTATTAAAGTTACATAACCCTCTTCTCCAAGATTGGCTATGTCGTTTACATTATTTTTAAATAGCTCAGCATCAGCCGCAGGCATCTGGGCAAGTAAATCAGCAATGCGGGTAGTTACGGTTCGTTCGTCTTTTTTTGCCTGTCCGTTTGCCACATCTTGCAGCATTACAACCGCCAACAGGATAAAGAATATCTTTTTTATCATTATGATATGTGTAAAATGTTAATCTGAATTGTTTAAATGAACTGCTTAATTAAATAGTAAAAGGTACACGCATTACTGGGTTAATTAATCTGTTAGCGCCTTCATCATCAATAAACTCTTGTTTTACCGGATCAAATTTTAACGAACGGCCCAACCTCAAGGCAATTAAACCGATGTTAACGATATTGCATGAACGATGTCCATTTTCTTCATTTAAAGCGAATTTCTGTCTGGTTTTAACAGATTCAACAAAGTCGGTCATTTGTGGTGTCGGATCAGGGAAAGCGGCCAGTTTACGCTCTAAATCCGGAATATCCGATTTAAAGCCCGGGTATAATTTACCTTTAGGTCCTTCAATGTAAGGCACGTTAGTATCCTTTCCTTCGCCATCTAAAATGATTTGACAACCATCAGCGTAAGTATAAGTTATCCTCCTCCATATTCCAACAGCATCAGTATGTTGTTGCGGAGCATCAATTTCAACAGAAACCGGACTGGTATCATCTTTACCTAAAAAGTACTGGATAGGGTCAATATAATGTTGTCCCATATCACTTAAGCCACCACCATCATAATCCCAGTAACCACGGAAGGTTTGATGAACCCTGTGTGCATTATATGGTTTATAAGGCGCAGGGCCAAGCCATCTGTCGTAATCCAATTCAGGAGGTACCGGCTGAGGCTCAAGGTGATCCTTACCTACCCAGTAAAACTTCCAATCATAACCTGTATGTTTACCTACAGTAACCTTTAAAGGCCAGCCCAACAATCCGCTGTCAACCAACTTCTTAATTGGTTTTACAGTTGTACCCATTCCATAAAAAGTATCTTTAAAGCGGAACCAGGTATTTAAACGGAACATTCTGCCATGTTTTTGAACAGCTTCCATTACACGTTTACCTTCTCCAATAGTATGGGTCATTGGTTTTTCACACCAAACATCTTTACCTGCATTTGCAGCATCAACTGCCATAATTCCATGCCAGTGAGGCGGAGTAGCAATGTGTACAATATCAACTTCAGGAAGTTTAATCAGTTCGCGATAATCGCTAAATGTTTTAACGCCTTTATCCAGCATAGATGTTGCCAAATCAAGGTGCCTTTTATCAACATCACAAACAGCAACTACCTGAGTTCCATCATATGTAAAATGACCACGTCCCATTGAGCCAACGCCTATTACAGCCTTGGTAAGCTTATCACTTGGTGCAATAAATCCTGTTCCTCCAAGTACATATCTTGGCACAATAGTAAATGCGGCAAGTCCTACAGCCGATTTCTTAATAAAATCTCTTCTCGAATTTTGGTTTTCTGGTTCTTTAGGTTGTTTAGGCTTCATATTTTCATTTATGTGTGAATTATATATTCAATTGTATTGTTTTCATATATCAGAGCTTCACTAAAATAACATATCACCGCACAGTTAGAATTAACTCGCAGTAAGTTCGTCGGGCTCATATTTGGTACAGAGTCAAATACCGGTTAAATATTGACTGTTGGATTCATTTTTTTTATGGTTCTTCAAGGTTAATATATATGGTTGTATGGGTATTCAATTTTTAATACCTCCAAAGGCACTGCTAAATCGAATACTTGCATTGTTAATATTAGCGAGAAATTGTCAAAAACACAAAACATTATTAATTTATTTACGTATTAAAAATACTTTTGTGATTTTTTAACATAAGTTATCTATATTTAACGAAATAGAGTAATTAAAGCTATGGATCTTCGTCTATTAAATAACATAACAAAACCAACACGCGATAAGCAGCTGATCTATAAATATCAGCTTGTGAAACATCTTTTTAATTTAGGGCCAAGTTCAGTTTCTGCATTATGTGATACCATGAACATGAGTACTCCAAGTATTTTAAAACTCATTACTAATTTAACTGACGAAGAATGGGTAGAAAAGAAAGGCTACGGAATATCTATGGGTGGCAGAAAGCCCGATTTATACGGCTTAAGGGATAGAAAAATCCTGATCCTCTGCATTGATATTGAATTATTTCATACCAAAATAGCAGTTATGGATAACAATTATAACTATATAGTTGATGCCAAAACCATCGCTTTGCCCATCTCAAAAAGCAGCAGATCCGATTTCTTTAGTATTTTAAGTACACATGTAGAGGGTATTCTAAAAGCTCAAAACATTACCAACGACCAACTAATTGGTTGTAGTGTTGGCATGCCCGGCTTAATTGATTCCGAAAAAGGCAAAAGCTATAGTTATTTTCTTAGCGATCAGGAAAACACCTCTTTAACGGCCGCATTTGAAACCACGCTGAAACTACCCGTTATTATACAGAACGATGTAAATGGATCATCAATGGCAGAATTTGCACATGGAATGGCAAAAGGTAAACAAAATGCTTTGATTCTGTTAATGGATTGGGGTGTTGGATTAGGAATTATAATGGATGGGAAATTAAGAAAAGGTGCCTGTGGTTTTTCAGGAGAGTTAGGCCATATCCCTTTTGTAGAGAATGGCGCATTGTGCTATTGCGGCAAACACGGTTGTCTGGAAACCATCGCTTCGGGCAATGCTTTATCAGAAATGGCAAAAGAAGGTATTTTATCGGGCAAAAACTCTATGCTCAATAAACTCTCTAACGAAGAATTACAAAGGATTGAACCTGATGTAATTATAGAAGCAGCAAATAAAGGCGATCAATATGCCATCCAGCTACTATCTAATATTGGCACTTATATGGGAAAGGGAATTGCTGTACTTATTCAGTTGTTTAATCCGGAACTGATTATTTTAAGCGGGAAAATTGCCGAGGCCAAACAATACATCACCCTGCCGATGCAACAGGCAATTAATACATATTGCATGACGCAAATCAGAGAGAGAACAACAATTGTATCATCTGAACTTGGCGAAAACTCAAGGCTTTTGGGTTATGCTACAACAGGTATTGATCATTTTTTGGAGGCTTGTATTAAGAAAGCCGGAAAATCAAAGTCCCGGCTTTCTGTTTAATAAACCGCTCGTCATCCTGAATTTACTTCAGGATCTCGTTTAAGCAGGTTTTGAATTACAATTCCGGGATCCTGAAATAAATTCAGGATGACGAATGCCTCAATACAACCGCCCTACTTTACTACCGCACTTTAATACCCCTTGTTCTGAATCAACTTAGGGTTTAAAGAAATTTCCCCGTCCGGAATCGGCAGCAGCTGATTTCTAATCAGATCATACCCATTCGCAAATTTCGTATCTATCAACTCCCCATTTGCTCCTTTTACCTGCTGTGGATAAATCTTAGGACCAATTTCCCACCTCCTAACATCATCCCAATACAAACCTTCCAATGCAAGCTCAATCCGGCGTTCTTTATGTAATTTCTCTCTCGCTTCCTCTAAACCTAATCCTGTCGACAAAGCAGGCAACTTAACATCCGTTCTTCCGTTTCTGATCTTGTTAATCAGCGCAATAGCTTCAGGAATATTCTTATTCTGACCCTCAATCAAAGCTTCAGCTTTAGACAATAACACATCAGCATACCTTAAAACAATAAAATTCAAAGGCGATTCAGATGCAATTACCTCCATGTTTTCTATGGTATACTTCCTTATTCCGAAGCCCACCTTTTGCCCAGTATGGTTCTTTATTTCAACCGGATACAACTGCCCCTGAAAATACGCTCCGGGTCTTAAAATCGTAAAATCCAATCTCGGATCTCTATTCTTGTACGGTTCCGCAGCATTAACCGGCGAACCATCCAACGTTTCATAAGCATCAACCAGATTTTGAACAGGTGCCACAGAATTCGATCCAATAATACCATACTTCAAATTTTGAGGCTGCCAGTACCTGTCAAATATACTCCCCTGCGAAAAAGGGCCACTCATAAACTGCACATCAAACAACACTTCCTGGTTATTTTCATTTGCCACCTGAAACAAGCCATAATAGCTAGGAAACAGATTATAAATACCCAAAGCAGTTATTTTATCAGCGTACTCCACTACTTTATCCCATTTCTTCTGATACAAATAAGCACGCATCTTCATTCCATACACAGCTCCCTTAGTAGCCCTGCCTTTTATCGGCGCTTCAACATCCAACCTTTCAATAGCAGCGTCATAATCAGCATGCACCTGAGCCCACGATGTTTCCAGATCGGCACGCTCAAGATTTCTTGATTCCTCAACAGAAATCGTTTTGGTAAAAATCGGAACACCACCATAAGTGTTTACCAGCAGCGAATAAAATACGCCCCTCAAAAAGTAAGCCTCGCCTTTCATTACCTCTTTGGTAGCATCGGGCATCGGAACTTTATCTACATTATCTAAAAAATAATTGGCTCTGTTAATGCCCTTATAGCAATCTCTCCAGCGCTCAATTACAATTCCTGCATCACCGGGCTGTATAGTACCGTTGCCCACCTGCATTTCCATTCCTTCCCAATGTGCCCACTGATAAGCATTTGGAGATGCAGCGTCCAGTCCGCCACCATAGCCATAAACATGCCTGCTCTGCAAAGTATTGTACACTCCATAAAGTGCCAGGTAAGTATCCCCCTCGCTTTTCCAAAAATTATCCTCTGTAATTCTATCTTCCGGTGTAACCTCCAAAAAGTCTTTAGTACAAGAAGAGAAGAACACAAGAATAACCGACAATAAACTAATTATACGTTTCATAATTTCTCTTATTAAAATTGTAAATTGACACCTAACGTACTGATAAAGGGTATTGGATAAAGGCCGCCGCCATCATCAAACGTATTTCTCTCCGGGTCAAACCCTTCATAATCACCCGAAACAAATGCAGGTAAATTTTGGAAATTAGCATATACACTTATTCCACCCATTTTTAAACTGTTTATCAGTTTTTTTGGCAATTGATAGCTCAGCTGTATATTTTTAATTTTAAAATAGGAAAGATTTGATACCCAGAACGATGACTCATACCTGTTCCACGTATCATTTACTTTAATATGAGGCAATGTATTGCTCCTGTTTTCAGGTGTCCACGCATCTCTCCAACGCTCGGTAATTACACCGCCCGATATCCCCAAAGGCTCGGCCCATCTGCTTTTTGTAAAAGCATTAACACCTGCRGCCCCAGTAGTTACCACATCTAAATTCCAGCTTTTATAGCTAAAACCAAGATTTAAACCAAAGGTGAACTTAGGAATTGTATTACCTAATGATTGCTTATCCTGATAATCCAAACGACCATCACCATTTACGTCCTCATATTTCAAATCTCCGGCAGTAGGCGTATAAGCATTGTTCGACATATGTTGCTTTGCCTCTTCATTTGTCTGATACACACCTTGGAATTTAAAGCCATAAAGCGATTGAAATGAATAACCCTCACGGATAAGGTATAGTTGATCAGGAGATTTCCCACCTCTAAATTTAGTTACCTCATTGGTTACATAGGTCAGGTTTCCGCCAACCCTATAGTTAAATGCATCATCTCCGTTTCTGGATTGATAGGAGATTGATGTTTCAAATCCCTTATTCGTCATCCTACCCACATTTTCTACCGGTGCACTCACTCCGCCTAAAATCTGAGGGATGGGCAACCGCACTAAAATATCTGATGTTTTTTTAGTAAAATAATCCATTTCAACATTTAGCTTTCCGCTAAACATCGTAAAATCAACACCAATGTTGGTACTCTCAGTGGTTTCCCACGAAATACTACGGTCTACCAGCGCAGTAATGGCTGCACCCGGCACCAAGGCACCGCCAAGGTTATAACTAGAACCATAATTCTGAGTAAGGGATAACAGATATGGATAATCTCCGGCAATTGCATTAATGTTCTGATTCCCCAAACGACCCCACGAAGCCCTTACTTTTAAATTCTGTATCGCTTTAAAATCCTTTAAAAAGCGCTCCTCACTTAATCTCCATCCGGCAGAAAAAGCAGGAAAAAAGCCCCACCTGTTGCCAGCACTGAATCTCGATGATGCATCGGCTCTTAAATTGGCCTCTAACAAATACTTCTCATTAAAGTTATAATTGATCCTGCCGAAATAAGACTGCATCCTCCATTCTGTCGTATTCCCATTAGCAAGCGGATTAAAAGTACCCGCATCTACCTCAGACAAGCCTTCTTTAGGAGGTCCCGACCGCTGACTCAGCATATTTTTTAACTGATTCTCTTCTACCTGCATACCCACAACGGCAGTTACGTTATGCACTTCATTAAATGTTTTATTAAAATCAAGCGTATTAAAAAAGGCCCAGTAAAATTGCTCATCATTCGTTCTCGAGTTATTGATGGTCGAAGGATAATCCAAAACACTTGTCTTAATACCACTATCGGTATATGCATAATTTAACTGATTAAATCTATCTCTCCTGTTGTTATTAAACTGACCAGAATAAAGCGACTTAAACGTAAGTTCAGGGGTAAACTTAATGGTAGCATTTAAACTCCCTTTTATAAAGTTGTTTGCATATTGTGTGCGCCCGTTATACATATCAGGCAATGGGTTCCTCGTATCCACTATTGGCTGACCTTTGTTTGGCCCGCTTAAATAAAGCGCCTGCGTTGCACCGAATTTGCCGTCACGGGTATATGGAGCAGTAAATGGATACCCCCCATTCTGCATCAGGTACATCACCCGGCTAATTTCATCATATGGCCTTTGCGTAATTTTTCTGGTTGCCTGTACCGTTCCTCCTATCTCCATCCACTTATTCACCTTACTGTTCATGTTCAGGTTTAACCCAAATCTCTTCGAATCAGTTTCTTTAATTATACCATCCTGATCCATATAATTAAACGACAAATAATAATTCTGACGCTCAGAGCCACCCTTTACAGAAACATTATGCTCCTGGATTGGGGCGGTGGTAAAAACTTCATCAAAGAAATTGGTGTTTGGATATAGAAAAGGATCTGTCCCATTTTCAAAAGCGCTAATCACTTCCTGAGGGAAAAGCGGGTCGCCACCATTATTGGCCACTGCTTTGTTCCATATCCCCATAAACTCCGCGCTATTGTCTATAATATCAAAACGACGGCCCAGTTTCTGAACCCCATAATATCCATTGTAAGATAATTGGGAAGGCGAATCATAACTGCCTTTTTTTGTAGTTACCAGCACTACCCCGTTTGCAGCCCTTGAACCATAAATGGCAGATGATGCAGCATCTTTAAGCACCGTCATAGAGGCAATATCGCTGGGATTCAGCTCATTTAAGTTTCCTTCAACTCCATCAATTAAAATCAAAGGGTTTGTGTTATTTAACGTTCCAAATCCACGAACCCTTAATGTTGCGCCGTCACTGCCCGGAGATCCCGAATTCTGACTTACCCATACGCCGGTTACCTTGCCCGACAATGCCTGCGAAGCATTTGTAATAGGCCGGTTATCCATTTCCTTGGTAAAGTCAACAGAAGATACAGCTCCGGTCAAATTCACTTTCTTTTGGGTACCATATCCTACCACTACTACTTCCTGCAGTGCAGACGTGTCTTCTAAAAGTGTAACATCAATGGTTTTATTTGTGGATACAGGAATTTCCTGAGTGGTGTATCCAACAAAACTAAATACCAGAACCCCATTATCTTCAGGAACTGAGATGCTGTATTTTCCGTCGTTTCCCGTAACAGCGCCGGCAGTTCCCCCTTTTACTTTTACACTTACCCCCGGCAAGGGCAAGCCTTTTGAATCTTTTACAATTCCAGATATTAATACCTGCATAGCGCTTTCCTGCATAATAGCAGCAGTTTTTTTAGCAAGTTTTTTCTTTACAACAACCGTATTCTTGGTAATCACATAGGTAAGCGGCTGGTCTTTAAAAACAGCATCAAGTGTTTCCTTAAGGGTTGCATTGGTTAATTTCACATTTACCGGATTTACATCTTTCAGCATGTCCGAATTAAAGGCAAAATCGTAGTTAGATTGTTTACTTATTTTTTTTAATACTACTTCCAGAGAGGCATTTTCTTCAGCAAGGGTGATTCTTTGTGCATATGCCGAAGCTGTGATCTGGGCAGTTAATAGTATCAGTAATAAACATAATATTCTCATTAGCCTTCTAAATAATATAGAAGGCGGTTTATAGGTTAGATCAATTTTCATGAATGTTTTGGTTTAAGGTTAATAGGTTTGATTCAGATAGTACTTAATTGCTAATTGTGACCTCCCTTCCTTTAATGTTGTATTTCATTGATTCTGTTAGCTGAAATAGTTCAAGTACCTCAGAAATGGTACTTTTACGAGATATTTTTGCACTGAAGTTCAGTCCCGACATATTACCCTTATACACAACAGTTACATCATACCAGCGAGAAAGCTTCACCATAATAAGCTGTATATTCTCTTTATTGAAAACAAAATCACCATTTTTCCAGGCCATGGCTTCTTCCAAATCGGCAGGCAAATTCTCCAGATTTTCTTTCTTTTTATTCCATCTCGCCAATCTGCCCGGCACAAGTCGTGTTCTATCAGCCCCCTTGATCACATCAAGTGAACCCTCAAATAAGGTTGTAGAAATGTCTTTATCTTCTTTGTAAGCAGAAACATTGAAGTGGGTACCCAAAACCTCTACTTTCATGTTGTCTACAAACACCCTGAAAGGTCTTTTTTTATCTTTTGCTACTTCAAAGTAAACCTCGCCACTTATGTCAACCCGCCTCTCATTACCTGCAAAAAGCACTGGATAGGTAATGGATGATTCAGCATTCAACAACGCTCTGGTCCCGTCGGGCAGCGTTACCTGATACTGACCGCTGCGAGGGGTGGCAATCACATTCTTGCCTACTTCGTTATTCCCACTTGCATTGCCATTTGACTGGCTGTAAACAACTTTACCATCTTCTGTTTTTGTTATTTTCAGGCCAGATTCCTCTGCTAATACTCCATTTCCTGCCTTATCTAAAACAATAATACTACCGTTGGCAAGTTTTAATGTTGCTTTGTTCCCACCCGGAGCAACATCATCCATCGGCTTATCTGCTATTTCATTGTTTTCTTTAAGAGGCTTATTATAAGAAATAAAGTAGTAAGCACCACCACACAGGAATGCACACAGTAAAATCACTGCGGCAATCCGTAAAATGTAGGAAATAGTATGCTTTGTTTTTTGTAAAGGCTTATCGGTGATATCCGTTTGCAAGCGCGTCCACACACTTGCCAGATCATGTTCGGCCAATTGCTCATCCAAATCAAAACCGCTGTCATTGATATTTTCATACCAATGCTCTACCAGCAGTTTTTCTTCATCTGAGCAAATACCTTCCTTATAT
>NZ_JBFTIZ010000097.1:0-28058 GCF_056395165.1 Pedobacter sp. 10L46_2 | reverse complement strand
GGTGTACCCATTCCTTATCAAACTCAATTTTTAATCCGTCGATTGTACTGTTTGGCTGAGTTTTATATTTCTCCTGAACCTTTACCAACAAGGCATCAATATCCATTTCAGGAGTTAATGTGATTTTATTTTTAGAGATGTAATACTCAGGGTAGCTTTTGCGTAAAAGAGAGATAGACTTACCAAATTTAGCCAGATGAGTTAAGAACAAAGCTATTCCAACTAAAGCATCGCGACCATAGTGAAGTTCAGGGTAGATAATTCCTCCGTTCCCTTCTCCGCCAATCACAGCATTTGTAGCTTTCATTTTGTTAACCACGTTAACTTCACCTACTGCCGATGCATTATATGTTCCGCCAGAATTTTCAGTTACATCTCTAAGCGCTCTTGTAGAAGATAAGTTAGATACTGAATTACCTGGTGTGTTTTTAAGGATGTAATCTGCTACAGCTACTAATGTGTATTCTTCGCCAAACATAGATCCATCTTCGCAAACAAAGCATAAACGATCTACGTCAGGGTCAACAACAATACCAAGATCAGCATTTTTGCTCTGTACAACTTTAGCAATCTCCGTTAAGTTTTCAGGAAGCGGTTCCGGATTATGGGGAAAATGGCCGTCAGGTTCACAATACAACTCATAAACAGTTTCAACTCCTAAAGCTTTTAGCAAAGCTGGTACAAATATACCTCCTGTTGAGTTAACACAATCAATTGCAATTTTAAAATTAGCAGCTTTTATTGCTTCAACATCCACTAATGGCAACGCAAGAATAACATCAATATGCTTTTGCAAATATGTATCATTACTTATCACTTTACCTAAATCATCAACATCAGCAAATGCAAACTCAGATTTCTCCGCAATTTCCAGAACATCCTTTCCATCTGCATCACTAATAAATTCACCTTTCTCGTTAAGGAGTTTCAATGCATTCCACTGTTTTGGATTATGGCTCGCTGTTAAAATTATACCACCACCGGCATTTTCCATCGGAACAGCAATTTCAACAGTTGGAGTGGTAGATAAACCAAGGTCGATTACTTCAATACCCAAACCTTGCAGGGTACCGATAACCAGGTTATTTACCATTTCGCCAGATATCCTGGCATCACGGCCCAGAACAATTCTTTTGTTATTTGTTTTGCTGATTACCCATGAACCATAGGCTGCAGTGAATTTTACAATATCGATTGGGGTTAAACCATTACCGGCAATACCACCGATTGTCCCCCTTATTCCAGAAATAGATTTTATTAGTGTCAATTTGTTGATTATTTTTTTTCCAAAAATAACAAAAAATAGGCAAAGCAGGTTAACTCAGCACCATGCATTCGTAAAATTATGCTATATTTCCTTTGCTGTCTATTTAAAATTTTTCGTAGAGGAGGTAGCGATAAAATTGTTTTATGATAACAATTTTATCTAAGTTTGTTTTTTTTCTAAAACATCAAAATACAGGCTCTATGCAGCGAAAATGGTTCCAATATTGGTTTAACTCTCCTTTCTATCACATACTATATAGTCAGCGTAATGATGCCGAAGCAGAGTTTTTAATTGATAACCTTTCTGCTTACCTGAAACCAGCCGCAAATTCCAGAATTTTAGACATCGCCTGCGGAAGAGGTCGACATTCAATTTATCTTAATAAAAAAGGTTATGATGTAACCGGAATTGACTTATCAGAGCAAAGTATTAAATATGCCCAGCAATTTGAACAAAAGAACCTTCATTTCTTTGTTCATGATATGCGCAAGCTTTCTTTTATCAACTATTTTGACATTGCAATGAACCTATTTACCAGTTTCGGTTATTTTGAAACGGAAAAGGAGCATGTGAATGCAATGAAGGCGTTCAGAAAAAGCTTAAAAGAAGACGGGACGTTGGTGATAGATTATTTTAACACGCAAAAAATCCTTAAAAATCTCACCCAGCAAGAGATAAAAACCGTAGAAGGTATTGAATTTCACCTGCATAAATTTGTAGCCGAGGGGAAAATTATTAAACATATAAATTTCGAGCATAGAGATAAACCTTATGCCTTCGAAGAACGTGTGCAGGCTTTTACTCTTCAAGATTTTGAACGTATGTTTGAGAAAAGCGGACTAAAGATAGCAGCTACTTTTGGAAGTTATGGATTAGATCCTTTTGATGAAAGCAAATCGGACAGATTGATACTAATTTGCAAAAAAGCATGATAGAAAGTTTACAACAATTTGATGTAGAACTTTTTCTTAAGATCCATAGAGGCCTTGCTAATCCATTTTTTGATTGGCTGCTCCCTTTAATGCGCAATCGTTATTTTTGGGCGCCATTATATTTGTTCATCATTATTTTCTCATTTATTGAGTACAAAAAGAAAGGCTGGTACATCATTGGGATGTTACTTGTTACATTTGCTATTGGTGATATGGTTGCATCAAGGCTTATTAAACCTGCAGTAGCAAGAATAAGACCTTGTAATGAAATAACACTGGCTGATGATATCATTCACCGTGTGCCTTGCGGAAGTGGCTATAGCTTCCCTTCTGCGCATGCTACAAATCATTTTGCAATAGCTGTATTTCTTATCTTTGTATTTTACGACAGATGGAAACCAGTGCTACCAATTGGACTTTTCTGGGCATTTATTATTTCGTTCTCTCAGATTTATGTAGGTGTTCACTACCCTATTGACACCATGGTGGGCGCAATACTTGGTACGCTTATAGGCTTATTGACATCGAAAATTTATAAAAAATTACAACCACAGTTATAATGGAAATCTGGAAGGTATTAATTCTATTTCTTAGTGCATTTTTGGGAGGTTCTGCTATTTTTTTAGTTAAAAGCGACAAGTCCCAGCTTTTAAAACTGATTCTCTCTTTTAGTGGTGCCTATTTATTTGCGATAACTGTTTTACATTTAATTCCAGATGCATACAGTGGTTCTGACCCGCAGGAAATTGGAATATTTATTCTTATAGGTTTCTTATTACAGATATTTTTAGAGCAATTTTCTGAAGGCGTAGAGCATGGTCACATCCACAAACACCATGAGACACAAGTATTTCCATACGGAATTATGATTAGTCTTTGTCTTCATGCTTTTCTTGAGGGAATGCCTTTAGCAAAAGATCAGCATAATGCTTTGATATTTGGAATTTCACTTCATCACATCCCCGCTGCCTTTGCATTAGCCAGTATTTTAATGCAAAATCAATTTAAAAAGAGTAACATACTCATTTACATTGGGATTTTTGCCATAATGGCCCCCTTTGGGTTTTACGTAAGCTATGGGCTTAGCAATGGAACTATTGGTGGTATTGAGAATTATTTCAACAGAATTATGGGAATTGTAATCGGTATATTCTTGCATATTTCTACTACCATATTATTCGAGTCGAGCGTAGATCACAAGGTATCAAAACGTAAAATGATTGCCGTACTGTGCGGCATAGCGATTGCACTAATTGGGTATTTCAGCTCTAGCCATTCGCATTAAGCATATATTAGCCTCTCATTTTATCAAGTAAATCATTTAGTGTAGTGGCTTCCTGTTCGGTTAAATTTGATGAGATCAGTACTGAAAGACTAACCTCCTGATCCATCAGTTCAAGCAATTCCAGGCCTTTGTCGCTTATTCTAATATCAACAGCTCGTTTATCTACAGCATTTGACTCTTTTATAACAAGTCCTTTTTGCACCAGTCTATCCACTATTCTTGAAGTATCACTCATTTTATCGAGCATTCTTGATTTCAGAAGATTTATGGTAGCCGGACTAGGATTTTGTCCGCGCAAAATTCTTAAAATATTAAATTGCTGAGTAGTAACCTCAAAAGGCAGGATCGTTTGCTTTAGTTTCTCGGTACACCAATTACTGGTATGCCACACATTTACAATGGCCTGGTGATGGATGCTCTCAAATTTTGTGGTAAGCGTTTCTTTCTGCAACTGCATCTTTTCGTTCTTTATTTGTTTGGTGGTGTAGCTTTTATTTTTTGCTTCCCAAATCCCCATGGACAATGTTTACACTTATTTTTACAGCAATAACCACGTTTTAAGTGATAAGCTTCTGTAAAAACCATAAAGCCATTTTCATTGAAGTAATAATCTACACCTTCTTTCATCAGTTAAGCAATTTCACTACCAAACTTTTTTCGTAATGTTTCTTTAAATGGTATCCATTACCATGATTAGTCCAAACTTGTTTAGGTTTTACCTTTTCTATCGTTAAAATTATATCATTCCAATCGGCATGATCTGATATGTACAATTGAATTTCATGGCTACTTTGAAGGTGTTTCCAGCCTGTTGCAAATATCCTGATCACATTAATTGCCTTAAAATAGCTCTTAAAAACCATTGGCGGAACCATATAAACCATGTTTGTATGATTGTTCTTCATTACTTTACGGTCATAGATCTCATACTTCCCTAAATTTACTCCCATTTGCTCATATATTTTCACAAAAGGTAACATACTATAGTGAACAAGTATCCTTTTTTCTGTACAGTAATCATTCATCAAGCTGATCAAACGCTGGCATTTACCTAAGGCATATGCACCAAGCATAATATTACTGGTAGTTGAGCTCAGCTTAATTATTTCTTCCTCGGCAATCGGGTGTTGTGTTTCCGGATCAGCAAATGTGGTTTCAGTTATCAAGACATCTGCTTCTACAAATTCTACCGGTTCGCAGGTTTTATCTGGTTGGAGCTTATAATCGCCAGTATAAAGATACTTTACTCCTTCATACTCCATTAGCACCATAGCAGAGCCTAAAATATGTCCTGCCGGAATAAAACTTACTTTAACCCCATTCACATCAAAAGTTTGATGATACTCCATGATGTAGAATTCTCCACCTGCAAATTTCTTGTATCTATGATGCATAAATAAAGAGGTTGCCATTGTACAGTACACATTGTGGTTACCTCCAACTGCATGATCGCCATGGGCATGCGAAATGACTGCATTTTTAACTGCTTCTTTTGGATCCAGATAAAAATTACCGTACCTGCAAAACAGACCGGTCTTATCGATCTCTATAAAATCTTCTAATATCATTAAGGTTTGGTATTGAGAAACAACTGATGGAGACCCATTACCTGATTAATAAGGGAATCTGTTTCGTTGTTGTTGATCAGGTAATCAGCCATCTGTATTTTCTTTTCGTCGGTAAACTGCTTGTCCATTCTGGCTTTTACCTGATCGGCAGTTACTCTATCGCGTTTCATTACGCGATCTAATTTGAGTTCCAATGGTGCAGTAACGAGAATGTTCTTATCACACATTCTGTAAGAACCACTTTCAAACAATAAAGCAGCTTCTTTAAGTATATAAGGAACCTTTTCGGGCAATTGATTAACCCAGTTATCGAATGCTCTAAAAACTGCAGGGTGAACTAATGCGTTTAACTTGGCCAGCTCCCCGGCGTCGTTAAATACGATACCAGCGATATGCTTATTATTTAATATATCTCCAGGCAGATAGCTTTCTTTGCCAAAGGTATCTTTAACACCCTGGATTAGAATGGCATCATTTACCATAATTTCTTTAGCTATGGTATCGGCATAGAATACGGAGACACCCAACGTTTCAAAAATTTTGCAAATAGTAGTCTTCCCGCTACCAATTCCTCCTGTAATCCCTACTTTTAACATTATTTCTCAATTATAAAATCAATCTTCTCGGGAACAATATTCACCAATTTACAATAATCCGGAAAGCGGGTTATTTTAACTCTTAGCTGATTGTGTTTTAAATCTCTCCATTCATCCAAATCTACAACAGCATCTATAAAGTTCTCATTGATCTGCTGGTATTTTGACAAAGCGACCAAAAAAGTGATTTTAACCTTCTTCGGGTATAGTTTAATGTTGTAATAATCTTTATTATTTATGATTCTCAGCGACAGATCAATTGTTTTTTCTGTGAACTCATCAATAGGTACCTTTACCTCTGCACTTGTGGGAAAAATACTTACATTCTTCATCTTATTCTGCGTCATAGCAATTCTTGAAACAGTTGTATTTTGAGCATCTGTAAACTTTAAAGAATCGGTTGGCCAATCTTTAATTTTTTTAAGCTCTTCTTCCGGTCCGGATAATGTCACATATTTAGGGATGATCTCAATATCTTCTGAAATACCGTATTGCTTTGCAAAACTAAAATTAGACACCAATTTTACTGGCACTCTTTTAACGGTTCTTTCAGAAAAGTCAAAATAAAGTGTATCCGGTTTTACGGAAATTATCTTTTGCGAAGTTTCCAGCTGCCTGTTGACATTAAACAATTGCTCAGAAAAAAGAATGAAATTGCGATTATTTAATTTTTCCAGATTGATGGCTATTGACTGGGGTTTAACCCTTAAGCGTGCAAATAATAATTGCCAGCCTGTTCCCTCAACCTGCAAATCAACAGTATCTGACTGAAGTGCATGAAAGGCACGTTTTTGAGGGAAATTCTTATAAACCAATACGGTTTTAGCAGTATAAACGTACTTATTATTTAACGCCATTAACAACCACGCTGCTACTGCAAGAAGCAAACAGGTGACTAAAACGAGGAATCGCTTCCGCTCTATTTTTGTGAGTTTTATAAAGGGCATCGCTGTAAAAATACGAATAATCTATTAGTAAGACCACATGCATAATAAAAGGTCTGCACCTTGTTGGTACAGACCTTTTATTTTATACTCCTCGTAACTCTGAATTTATTTCAGGACCACTCAAGAGTAAAGCCATTATACAGGTGCGAGATCCTGAATAAATCAGGATGATGACCATCAAATTATGCCTTTGGAGCTTCTGCAGCTTTAGGAGCCGCTGCTTTTGTTGCGTCTAAAGAGATTGCAGTTTTATCAAAACGGATTTTTGTACCACCTTCAACTTCGATAAGGAAGGTAGTATCGTTCATGTCTACAATTCTACCATGTATACCAGCAGTAGTAACTATTTTATCTCCTTTTTTCAAATCTTCAACCAATTTTTTATGGTCTTTGGCTTTTTTAACTTGTGGTCTGATCATGAAAAAATAAAATACTACCATGATTAATACCATTGGTACTAAAGTACTTAACATGCTACTACCACCAGCTGCCTGCAATATTATTGTTGATATCATACTATTGTTATATAAATTAATTATTCTTTAATTTCTCCTGTTAAGTGTAGTTCAATTGCACTATTTAGTGCGTTAGATTTAACTGAAACTATTTTATCTTGTCTGCCTGTTTTACCTGCACTGTTAAATACAACGTTAAGCTCTCCGGCTTGTCCCGGTTTAATTGGCGCCTTTGGTATTTCAGGAACGGTACAGCCACAAGTTGCAATAGCATCTGTAATTATTAACGGCATTTTGCCCGTATTCCGGAATTTGAAACTATAAGAGACTTTTTCACCTTTCTCTATTTTACCGAAGTAATAATTATTAGTTTCAAAAGTTAATACTGGTCCGTCGGTATGACGGATTGCCTCCGCTTTAGCAGAGTCGGCGCTTGCTGTAATTGCAGCAGTGTCTGTAACAGTTGAAGCTGCATCAACATTTTTGTCAGTTTTTGATTGGCACGATGCTAACGTTAACGCAACTGCTGCCAGTAACAAAATTTTCTTCATAAATTTTTATTCTTCTATAAGTCCGCGACCAATTTTCTTAATACTGTTGGTTCTTTTAAGATCGCCCATAATTTTATCCAAGATACCGTTAATAAATGAATTACTTTTCGGTGTACTGTAATCTTTTGATAAATCCAGATATTCATTTATAGTTACCTTAACAGGTATTGACGGGAAATTTAGCAGTTCACAAATTGCCATCTTCATCAATATTGTATCCATTAAGGCAATACGCTCAGACTCCCAGTTTTTTGTACGTTCTGCAATAAGCGCCTGATAATCTTTATCATTCCTAAGGGTATAGATAAATAAATCTTCAACAAATTTGCTATCCTCGTCCCAATCCTGACTGATCGGCGTAAGTTTGTTTGCAAATGCGTCTTCTGATGTAAAATTTTTGATGGTTTTAGCAACCATTCCCTGCATTACCTCTTTGTCAACAGACCAATTGATAAATTTATCTTCAAATGCCTGTATAATATTGTGGCTTTTAAGAATAATTTTTCTAAAAATGTATTTGATAATGGTTTTAGATTCTTCCAGATCATTTACTTCATCTGCTAAATAAGCAGTGTATTCCGGAGTAACTTTCAAAGAGTTAAAAATTGCTTTTACAAATTCAGGATCCGCCATCCAGTTGATTTTGTATTTATTTACAGCAGCAACGAAGTCCGGATTGTTCTTTAAAGTAACTGCAAATTTATTGTTTTGCAATTTTAAGTTCGGATTAAGATCTTCTGCAGTAGGCAGGTGCTTGTTAGCACGTTCTGTTGCATCAACACCGGTATATTCCGTAACCTCTACTAAAAGTGAAAGCATCCATATGTACATTTCATATACATTATCAATACTGTGCATAAGAGCCTTCTTTGCTGAAGCTAAATCTCTTTTGTCTGTCATGTGCCAAGCAAATATATTTTGCAAAGCTTTAATTCTTAAGTGCCTTCTGTTTAACATGAATGTAAGAACGAGTGGTAAATTACCTGTTTATTAAAATGATGATTTTATTTTCTTTATATCTATTATTCTTTGTTCTGCAATGCGGTTAGCTGCCCATATTGTTGGAATATTATCCTTTTTAGACATTTTAATTACATCGCGTGTAGCATTGTAAATGTTCTCTGTAAGCTGCATTGTACGTTTTTTACCATATCCTGTAAGCTCAGAGTAACAACTGATTAAACCACCGGCATTGATCAGATAATCAGGAGCAAATAAAATTCCTTTATCTAACAGAAGCTTACCATGCAATTGTTCATCAGCTAATTGGTTGTTAGCAGAACCCGCAATAATAGCAAACTTCATTTTTTCAATGGTTTTAGAATTTACCGTAGCCCCAAGCGCACATGGAGCATAAATATCGGCATTTAATCCAAAAATTTTATCTGCAGAAATTGGTTTGGCCTTATAGGTACGTGCTACATGTTGCAAACGATCTTCATTAATATCACTAATGTAAACCTCTACATTTTCTGCTCTTAGTAACTCAACCAAGTGCTCTCCAACGTTACCTATACCTTGTACCACAACTGAACGACCAGCAAGCATATCAGTACCAAAAACCTCTTTAACACAGGCTTTAATACCCAGGAAAACCCCTTTTGCTGTAGTTGGTGCCGGATTACCTGCTCCTCCTAATGACTCAGGAACTCCTGTAACATGTTTGGTTTCCATTTGGATATATTCCATATCTCTTGTATTGGTACCAACATCTTCAGCAGTAATAAATTCTCCGTTTAGATTTTTGATGAATCGGCCATAGCTGCGCATCATGGCTTCTGATTTTCCTTTATAAGAATCACCAATGATTACAGCATTACCACCCCCTAAATTAAGGCCGGTGATAGCCGCTTTATATGTCATTGCCCTTGATAATCTGAGCACATCTTCAAGTGCTTCAGCTTCGGTAGCATAATTCCACATTCTTGTACCTCCTATTGCAGGGCCCAATGTAGTATCATGAATAGCAATAATCGCTTTTAAACCGGTATCGGGATCATTACAATAAACAACCTTTTTATGCCCAGAGGCACCAATTTGATCTAAAACTGAATTTACGATAGAACTATTACCAGACATATAATTTTGTTTATCAGATAAGCCGCAAAACTAGTCAAAAAAACATTATTTACATTGTTTTAACTAAAGTCTTTAAAAAATTTATCTTCATTTGGCTAACTTTACCTCCTCATGAAACACCTCCGGTTTTTAAACAAGTACTTTTATAAATATAAATGGTGGATTATTCCAGGAGTTTTCTTCGTGATTATATCAAATATTTTTGGTGTAATCCCGGCTCAGGTTATTGGCCATGCGTTCAATTTAATTACGGAGAACATCCAGATTTATGGTTTGTTTTACGGATTTGAGCGCCGAGAGGTTATTTACGATATTTTCTCTTATAGTTTGCTGTACTTTGGCGCACTTGTTTTGGTGCTTTACCTGCTAAGGGGACTGTTTCTATTTTTTATGCGCCAAACGATCATACTCATGTCCAGGCACATTGAATATGATATGAAAAACGAGATTTATGCACACTATCAGGAACTAAGTCTGGGTTTTTATCGCAGAAACAATACAGGCGACCTGATGAACCGGGCTACTGAAGATGTAAACAGAGTAAGGATGTATGTTGGGCCGGCAATTATGTACGCCATAAATACGGGTGTTCTCTTTTTGCTGGTCATTTATGCCATGTTCTCTGTTAACGCCACACTGGCTATCTTTTGTTTGTTGCCACTGCCGGCATTGGTTATCATAATTTATTTTGTGAATACAATGATCAATCGGAAAAGTGAACTCATTCAGGAGCAGCTTTCCAATCTATCTAGTTTTGTACAGGAAAGATTTTCGGGTATAAGGGTCATAAAATCATATGTTCGTGAAACACATACAAAAAAAGTGTTTGCGGCCGAAAGTGAAGGTTATAAGAACAGCGCGATGAGCCTTGTTAAAGTGCAGGCGCTATTTTATCCTACCATGCTTCTGCTTGTGGGTTTAAGTACTATCCTTACTATTTATGTTGGCGGAAAGCAAGTGATCAATGGTTCCATAACTGCAGGAAACATTGCAGAGTTTATTGTATATGTTAACCAGTTAACCTTCCCTGTTTCCATGCTTGGCTGGGTAACTACTCTTATCCAGAGGGCTTCCGCATCGCAAAAAAGAATTAATGAATTTTTACAGCTTAAGCCCGATATTAATTCTAATACGCAGGAAAAAAGAGTAATAAATGGAAATATCAGATTTGAGAATGTAAGTTTCACTTATCCAGATACCGGCATAGAAGCCTTAAAAAATGTAAGCTTTGAAATTGAACAAGGACAGTTCGTAGCAATTATTGGCCGAACAGGCTCTGGAAAATCAACGCTGGCTAATTTATTGATGCGGATGTATGATGTGGACGGCGGTAAGATAATAATTGACGACAAGGGCTTAAAAGACCTTAATTTGCAAGATTATCGCAACCAGATAGGTTTTGTACCTCAGGAAGTGTTTTTATTTTCTGATACAATTAAAAATAACATCGCTTTTGGTCTTGATACGGTTAATGACCAAGAAGTTGAAACAGCTGCAAAGAATGCTGCCGTTTATCACAACATTATCGATTTTGAGCTTAAATTTGAGACTATGCTTGGTGAAAGAGGAATCACCTTGTCTGGCGGACAGAAACAACGCGTTTCCATAGCCCGTGCACTGATCAAAGAACCGAAGATCCTCATATTTGACGACTGCCTTTCGGCTGTCGATACAAGAACCGAAGAAGAGATCCTGAATAATTTAGGTAGAATAATGAATGACAAGACAAGTATTCTTATTGCTCACCGGATTTCTACTATAAAAAATGCTGATAAAATTCTGGTTCTTGATGATGGTCAAATCATTGAGCAGGGTACTCATAACGAGTTATTGCAAAAAGGTGGCGCATATGCAGAAATGTATCAGAACCAATTACTTGAAGAAGAAAGTCAATCTGTGTAATTTCTATTTTGAACTTTAGTAATTATTCCTTTATATTTACCCGAACCAAAACCAAGAGCTATAGCAACCATGGGAGAATTTGACAACAAAGAGAGAGAAGAGGTTTTTTCAAAGAAAGTAAGAGCTGGTAAAAGAACTTATTTTTTCGACGTAAAAGCAACAAGATCAGGAGATTACTACTTAACCTTAACCGAAAGTAAAAAAAGACTGGAAGATGGTGTTTTTGTAAAACACAAAATCTTTTTATACAAAGAGGATTTCGAGAAATTTGCTGAAGGATTAAATGAAACTGTTGATTATATTAAAAGTCATCAGGAAGTGGTAGAAAAACGTTATGAATACTCTGAGAACCACGAAGGTGCTGGAACAAGGGTTCAAAACGACGACTTTTCATTTTAACAAAATAATAGAAAAACGCCCTGTTTGCAATAAACAAACAGGGCGTTTTTTATTCGGTTAACTTCTGAACCGATGAATTTCAGGAAAACAGATCCATTACGGGCTTACCTAACCCGTCGGGCGTAGTATAAAACGGCCTTTTTTCGACTAAATAATTAGTATCTGGAGCAATGCCAAGCGCATGATAAATGCTTTGATGGATTTGATCTATAACTATAGGATTTTCTATCGTTTTACATGGTCTTTCGTCTGCTGTTTTGCCATATACGCTTCCCTTTTTTATACCTCCACCAAACATTAGCATTGAACAGCCATCTGTAAAATGACGGTGCATACCGTAGTTTTTTATATCCTGTATAATATCAGGCTGCTCTACCTGCTCCTGTACTTTTGCATCAGGACGCCCTTCAACCATCATGTCTCTGCTAAATTCGCTTGCTAAAATAACCAGGGTTCTATCTAATCGTCCGCTCTTCTCTAAATCTTTAATTAACTGCGCTACAGGGCCGTCTATTTGCTTCTTCATATCTATCAGGCGAGTATAACCATTGTCGTGGGTATCCCAGCCTTTAAATGGCTCATATTCGGTAGTTACACTAATAAAACGGGCACCTTGCTCTGTAAGTCGACGAGCCATAAGGCAGCCTAGTCCAAACTTTCCTGTATTGTAGATATCATATAGATCATAATACAGTTTGTTTCGTTTTTCAAATCTGCTTGAGGACATGCCAACTGGTGGCTGCACACTTTCTAATCCGGCAGAAGGGTCGGGTATTAGAAACGGACCAAATTCATTACCTAAAAACCCCGCAGTATGAAAAGCTTTCAGTTCTTCTGCCTCACCAAGGGTAAACCGTTGTCCTATATCTATAAAAGCAGGAATTACCGGATTTAATGGGCCTAACTCTTTTGCGATCCAAGACCCAAGATGAGGGGCCGAAACGGATTGCGGGGGTTTATAGCAGGTATGCCAATGATATTGATGGCGCGAATGTAATATATGTCCCATATCTGCAGCTACATACGATCGGATCAATGTTCCTTTATCCATTACATTTCCAATAGATTGCAATCCTTCAGAAAAATTAATCCCATCTAAAATGGTAGGTACAGATTTAAAGGTGCTCAATACACTATTAGCCTGCATGCCTTTGGAAAAGGGCGTATATTTCTTTGGATCAAAAGTATCGGTGTGAGCCATCCCTCCTGCCATCCATAATAAAATAACAGTATCTGCAGTTGCATGGTTACTTTTTGAATTGCATGAGGACAGCAAATTGGTAAGAGGAATGCCAGCAGCCATAGCAGCTAAAGTTGCTGCGCTTGTATTCTTCAAAAAATCTCGTCTATTCCAATTCATCTTTTTAAGATTATAATTAATTTAAGCATAATTCGGGTTAATAGATTATTTGAAATTCGGGCAGCAGTACCATCGCCCAGAATAAATCCTGAATAGCATCAACACCAGGAGATTTGCCAAGAGCCTGTTTGGCTATTTTAATTTCCTTCTCAACCGGCTCCCTACCTAAAGTTTTTAAGTAAATATCTTTAATAAGCAAATCGGTATTTTTGTAATTTGCTTTCCAATGCTCGGCACCAATTTTAAGCACAGAATTAAACCTCCAGCCATTGGTAAGTTCAAGGGCTTGCAGCAAATTGGCTTGTGAATCTCGGCTGGTAGCTACTGTTTCTCTGTTTGGTCTGCCTAAGGCCGTAAGGAAACTATTGTTGGCCACCAAAGAAGCCCGAATAAAGGATGGTCTAATTTGAGGGTTATATTTGATGTTTGAATCAACAAAAACAGGAGTTATAACACTGCTTACAGCATCAGTAAACTGCTCGGCCGACATTCTTTTACGTACCATTCCTTTAAACTTATAATTCGGGTTACTAACCTGAGCTACCTCTTTAAAGCCTACTGACGGCAGTTGATAAGTATTGGATGTGGTAATCTGATAAATCAGCTCTTTTAAATCAGCCTTGCTGGCAACAAAATTAAATGCCATCCAATCTAGTAAATCCTGACTCCATGGCTCATTGTCCATAACATCAACTGGTTCAACCAAACCACGTCCCATAAGTTGCGACCAAATCCGGTTTACGATAGTACGATAAAGTCGTCCGTCTTCAGGTTTAATTAAATTTTCGGCTAGCTGTTTCCTTTTCTCCTTAACGGGGGCTTTGTTGTCTATAGTACCAAGTTCTTTCCAAAGCATCCTTGCATCTACATATTTTCCGGTTGGTTTATCACAACGATTAATTTCCAGCGTTGTATCTGCAAAAATATTTGCGAAAGCATAGGCATCATCCAGCTTTAAATCGCTGATAAAACTATTGTGACAAGAAGCGCATTTCAGATTAAGACCTAAAAATACCTGCGAAACATTTTGAGCCGCCTGCATTTCTGTTCTTTGACTGGCATTGACAACTCCACGCCATTTTATACCTTCTATAAACCCTTTTGACTCTTCGGAAGGGCTAATTAATTCTTTTACAAACTGATCATAAGGTTTATTCGTTTTTAATGATTTGAACAACCAATCAGTAATGTTGAAACGACCTCCTGTAATATATCCGGTTCCTGAATAATCGTTTCTTAAAGCATCATTCCAGAAACTTAGCCAATGCAAAGCATAATCGTTATCAAGACTCAGTAATTTTTAACCCACAAGGCTCTTTTATCTGGTCTTGCATCTTTTGAAAATGATTCCAAATCGGCCGGGCCAGGTAATAGACCAATGATATCAAGATAAATCCTCCTTAAATAAGTACGGTCATCAACTAATGAGGGCCATTTAATCTTATTTTTAGCAAAATACTGGTTAGTCCATAAATCAACAGGATTAGATAAATTATTTGAGGGAGCAGGAAGAACAGGATTACGCGGTTCAAGTTTTGCTACTCTAAAAACGTTTTGCTTTGTGCCATCATCTGGCCATGGGGCTCCTTTTTCTATCCAAAAACGGACTATTTCAATATCCTTTTCAGCCAGCTTTTTCCCTTTAGAAGGCATTACATCTTTATGATCTGCAGGTAAAGAAATACGCTTAAATATTTCACTTTCCTGAGGATTACCAGGCACAATAACAGGCCCATTCTCGCCACCTTTAAAAGCTACGTGTTTCCCATCAAGCCTCAAATCTCCTTTTACTTTGTCTGAGCCATGGCACTTATAACAATTATGTGCAAGTATAGCTCTTACCTCAGTGTTTAATTCTACTTCCTGCTTTTTTGTAAGCTTAGCTGTATCACCCTTTAATGCAACAAGCCTAAAATTATCTGAGCCCTTTGTTTCATAATCCTTGTAAACCCCGATAAACTTTAACTTGCTTAAACTTATCTTTTTTGCGGATTTGATAAAGAAAAAAAAGCGTTAAAACACCAAGCGCTGCAGTTGCAAATCCTATCCATTGGTGCAACGTTAAAACATCGCCGCTATAATCACCATCCTGATACAGTAACCACCCCAAAGCTGCAGATATTATAGCGCCAAGTGATCCCGCAATAAGGAGGGCATCAATACCTGAACGTAGTTTTGAATTAAAGTTTTTTAAAGTGAATAGCTCCAGTATAGCAGCAAATAAAAGCAGCGCCACAGGAAAATGGACTGCCAAAGGATGCAGATGGCCTAAAAAATCCCAAAGCCAGAATGCTATGTGCTGTAACATAATTAGATTTTATATTTGGTTTCAAAAAAATGAATTTTTCAAAAGGCAGAATAGTTATTCTGCCTTTTGAAAAATCTCATAACTTGAATAAATATCTAATTATAATCATTAACAAGCAACCTGTACTGTCTTGTCTTTCCTATTAATTTTGCACTTTAACCGAACGGCCGAATTTGCCTTCGCTATTAAACACTTTTAATTGTATTATTCCTTTTGTATCAATAGCTGATTTGTAGATAGTACTATTTATTGTTGGCTCTGTTCCATCTGTAGTATACCGAATTACAAACCCTGGCAATTGTAAATTTGCACTCACCCGCCCGCTTTCTATTGATACCCCAGGGGTTGGAATACGGTAATTATAACCACCTGAATAATGATTTAACCTTGGTATTTCTCTTTTGCCAATAATATTCACAAATTCAGACCAGTCCTTATTATACAATACTTTACTTTTTAAGGTATCTTTTTCAATTGCCCATTCGGGATTTTTTGCCCAAGCTCTTTCAGCTACACCAAATAACTTTGGCAAAAGCATATACTCAAATCTTTCAGGGGTTTTAATGATTTCACTCCACAAAGGCGATTGTATGCCCACAATGTTTGATTTTCCAAATTCAGTAAGCGTAGTTTTCCCCTCTAATTTCTTTTTATCAATAGGGTTACCACTTTCATCTTCCTTCAAATTTTTAAACAGTTCATAAGGAACAAAATAATAAGGTTTCTCTACATCAACATAACCACCCCAATACTGGCCGGTTTCGTTAAAACTTTTGTTGGTTGCCAGATCCAGATAAAGGTTTGTAACACACGTTAGTACAACTTTATATCCTTCATTGGCTAATTTATAGGCAAGATCCTCATTACCACTTAAGTTATTCCCTACATCGGCGTGGAAATTCTCATTAGCAAAACGATCATCAAGCACCATCTTCTTTTCTCCATTTACCAGTGCTTTTCGTAGTCCTATTTCTTCCCAGCCCGACAAATACAACTGCTTTGCCTTAAGCATATTATTGACTTTGCTGAAATAGTAATGCCACATTTCATCTACCCCTTTAATTGAAGTATCGGTTTTTAACAAGTTTGCAACAGCAGGAGATTTTTCCCATACTCCAGCCGGGACTTCATCACCACCAAAATGTATTGTTGCCAGTGGAGCATTGGCTTCTGTGTACATAATGCGTATTTCATCGACCACTTTTTCAAGAAAGTTGTACGCTGATGGTAGCGCCACATTAATTACATTATCATTCCATCCCTGAACCGATTCATATATTGATTTATCATTCAAATCTCGCAACAGATACTGTCCGGCTTCTTCCTTTTTACCTGCTTTCATTAATCTTTCGTACCTGGCATCCATAGACTTAATGGCGGCTCTTGCATGGCCGGGGGTTTCAATCTCAGGTATCACGCGGATATGCCTTGCAGTAGCATATTTAAGGATTTCAATAAAATCGGAGCGTGTATAAAATCCGCTTCCGGAATTCACACCTATTTCAGATCCAGATCCGTACGATGGGAGAATATTCTTACTGTCATCAATCGTATGACCACGTTGCGAGCCAATTGTTGTAAGTTCAGGCAAGCCTTGAATCTCCAATCGCCATCCTTCATCATCATTTAAATGGAAGTGAAGCACGTTCATTTTATAAAGTGCCATCACGTCCAAAACTTTCAGCACCTCCTTTTTAGCTTGAAAATTTCGTCCTACGTCCATCATGAATCCCCTGAATCCAAACCGGGGAGCGTCCTCAATTTCGACTGCAGGTACTGCAATTTCCTTTTGGATAGCTCCCCAAGATGTGGAAGGGAATAAAGTCTTTAAAGATTGTATACCATAAAATGCGCCTGCCGGTTCGGCAGCTGTAACAACTATACTTTCTGGTGTAACGCTTAGTCTATAGGACTCACTACCGCTTATGTTTCCTTTTTTAATTACAATAATGTTTTTAACAGGCGACTGAACAAAAGAAGGTCTTTTACCGAGTATAGCCGATAATTCATCGGCAAATAGATTGGCCTCATTATCAAACTCAATTTCAGTTATTATCGAAACTTCTGGGGTCAATTTAAATGCCCCCTCTTGTTCTTTATAAGATACAGGAGTTGGAAAAACTTTGGGCAGTTTATCTAGAGGAATATCCTGTATAGATTTGTTCCGGCTAAATACTTGAGCCGCCACCTCAGCCTCTACTTTTTCAACCTGCTGAGTCGGATTTATATCTGTATGCTTGATATTATATCCTTTAGAAGGGGTTTTGTCCCACACCAGATAAAAACCTGATGAGAGGTCAGTAATATTTTTTACCTCCGTTGAAAGCACTTTGATCTTTTTTGATGCACCAGATTTTAAAGCCGCAAAACCTTTTAAGGGATACAAACGAAATAAGTCTCCATTTATATGTTTTATTCCGGCACTAAGACTGTCGATACCGGTAACTTGCATAGGTCTGGAGTTAAAATAAATGCTCCAGCCTCCGGCAGGTAATGTTTGTTTGCCATTATTAGTAATTGTTAGTACTGATAAGGTTTTATCATCAATATTGTTCAAGACCTCCCTTGTAATGTGGAGGTCACTAATCTTAAACGGCGATGCCGATTGTGCATAAGCATTTATTAAACCACTAAAAAGTAGTGCAATTAGAATACAGAATTTCTTCATTTTGTTTGATAACTAAACGCGTATGTATATTTTCCTTTTATCGAGTATATAGCCTACCAGCCAGCAGGTGAGCATAAAACAAATTGCAAAAAGCAATGAACCAACAGGACCAGGTGCGATAACCTGAAAAAACCTTGTGCTAACCCATCCCCTGAAATCTAAACCAGGAATGATCACCCCTATGATGGTTAACAACACCTCTGAAACTATGTAAATGAATAACGGGTTTTTCCCAAAAACCGTAAAGAAACCTGTCCATTTCGTATAGGATTTTACTTCTATAACATAAATCAGCGCGCCGATAATTACCAGATCCAAGCCACAGGTAACCAATACAAAAGAACTTGTCCATAGCTTTTTGTTTATAGGAAATACCGGATTCAGGCATATTGCTATTAATATCAACAGGCCACCGGCAAGTAATAGTTTCGAAATTGTTTCAAATCCTTTTCCTTTTTCCTGTATGAATTTACCAGCAAAATATCCGATAATCACGTTCACACAAGAAGGTATGGTGCTCAATATCCCTTCAGGATCAAAAGCTATACCTTCGCCATGGTACATATGCTTATCTCCCAGCACATATAGATCAAGATATTGGCCAGCATTTCCCGTCATACTAAACGGATCCGCCGCATCCCCAAATAACAATAAGGCCACCCAATAGCCAATCAAAAACAATAAGCTGATAATGATTACGCTTCTGGTGCTCAGGTAATGGATTAGCAACGATGCAATACCATAACAAAGCGCTATTCGCTGCAAAACACCTAAAATTCGCGTATTTGCTATGGGCGAGAAACTAATGCCTCCACCTTCGTTGTAACTAAAAAAAGGAAACCAATACATTAGATATCCTATAAGAAATATAAGCAGTGTACGCTTAAATATTTTTGCAAGCACTGCTGAGTTCTCCATCTGGGCAAATTTTTTCATAGAGAAACTCATGGCATTTCCTACAGCAAATAAGAACGATGGGAATACCAGATCGGTTGGTGTAAAACCGTGCCAAGCGGCGTGGTTCAGCATGGCAAAAGGTTCTGCTCCGCTACCGGGTGTGTTCACGATAATCATGAAACAGACTGTCATACCCCGAAATACATCGAGTGATAAAAAACGTTGTGGTTGGTTCATTGTTTTAGGTTATGTTCAGATTAATTATATCCTGGGTTCTGTTTTAAAACCGGCGCACCATTAGATTGGCTTAAGTCTATCTGGCGCTGTGGTATTGGGTAATAATTATTCTTGCCCTTAACAAACTTACCGTTCCTCACGTCAGACGTAATTTTTCCCTGATAGCTAAAATAGGCATTTAATTCCTGATCGGCTATACCCCATCGCACCAAATCAAAGAATCGGTGACCTTCCATTGCCAGCTCTATTTTCCTTTCATAATAGATCGCTCTTAAGGCATAGTCTTTACCTTGACTTGTGAAGTTTCCTGCCGGATATTCATTGATTTTGTAATTGGCTGCCGGTTCATCAGAGAATCCGGCAGAAGGGTCTTCATCATCTTTATATTTAAAAAGCCAGCTTTCATGATCCGCGGCTCTTGCCCTAACCCTGTTTACGTATTCCTGAGCTTTACCTAAACTTCCAATTTGTGCCTCACATTCGGCAGCCATTAAAAGTACATCCGCAAAACGGATAATTGAATAGTTAACAGCCGTTCCCGGTGCCCAGGTGCCCTGGTCTCCATCGCTATCTGCATTTTCACTCCAATAAACGTTCTTTTTTGGTCCATATGGACCGCCATAACTTTGATCTCTTGCCCATGGTTTACCAGGGTAAATTCCCCAGTCGTGATAAGGTATGCCGCGACGACCGGCAGTCCAATCCAAACGTGGATCAAGTGTTCCTTCATCTGGCGTGAAATTTTGGCCAGCCTCTACTCCCATATCTGTTTTTACAGGGAAACTATTAAAGTTTGTTAAATATGGTAATCCTGTAGCGGGGTTTGTTCTAAAATGGTTTACCAAATCTATTGAAGGCTGGAAAAATCCGCAGCAGCTAAAAGGGCTTCCATCCCCATAAGGGAAATTAAGCATGTCGCCATTGTTGGCATTTGAAGGTCCTGTTGGATCTGCGTTTGCAGCCATTTGGATCACAAAAACTGCTTCCGGATTATTTTCTCTGCTTGGCAACCAGTTGTCTTCAAAATTTTTATTCAGATCATATTTTAGGCCTGAGCTGGTTTGACCTTGTGTAATAACCGCATCAAATACTGGTTTGGCCAGGTCATATTTATACTGGTACAAGTAAGCCTTGGCAAGATATGCACCCGCTGCCCATTTATTTGCCCTCCCTATTTCAGATTGAGCTGGAAGTAAATTTTCATAAGCATACTTCAGATCATCAGTAATTTGCGGCCATATATCCACATTGTTAGGTTGATTAAAGTTAGTTGTGGTTTCATCAATCCAGGGAACCATATTCCACATCTTTTTTAATTCGAAATAATAGTGACCACGTAAAAAACGTGCCTGGGCGCCAATACTTTTACGCTCTGCTTCGCTCAGATCTGTAGCTTTTGCCATCAGCTTTAAAACATTATTTGTACGTGTAACACCTTCATATAGTGCTTTCCATTTGCCATCATAAAAAGCATTGGTTGCTCCTGAGTAAAAATTGGCAATTGGATCAATAGCCGGCTGATCTGCACCGTCGCTTCCTTTAGAAGCGTCACCACCTACCACAGAGCCAAAAACCCAGTTCGTAGGAGAGGCTTGCCAGGCATCGCCCCCACCCAATGCAACATCGCCACCTTGCATACCATCTAAAGCGGCATAAGCGCCAATTAGCAGTCCATTTACACCATTTTTGTTAGCAACAAGCTCTTCTGATAATGAGCCAAGAGGTGGCTGTATTAAAGCCTTTTTACAAGAATAAAATAGTTGTCCTGTAAATAACAGCACAGCTAGTAATATATATGTTGATCTTTTCATTTCCTTAAACCGTTAGGTAATTAAAACTGTAAATTTAAACCCAGTAAAAAAGTCCGTTGACTTGGATAAGAACCGTCATCAACCCCGTAGGCTGTTTGCTGTCCTGTTTCACTTGAGGTTCCAACTTCCGGATCTACTCCTGAATATTTTGTTACTGTGAACAAATTGGCCGCAGAGATATAAACCCTTAGCCTGTTAACACCCAGCTTTTGAAGCTTATTTGCAGCGAGTGTATAACCAATTTGCACGTTTTTAAGTCTCAGGTAAGATCCTTTTTCTACGAAATAAGAATTAGGGACACTGTTTGTGCTAAAAGATTGGGTTGTTTCCTGTATTGGTGCCTTTGCATTCTGATGCGAGGGTGTCCATGAGTCATAAAGAGCTGTGTGGCTTTTTGCTCCGCCAAAAGAAGGCACAAAATCTGTCCACCATTTTACCTGATTCCAAATTGAATTGCCTTGAACACCATAAAAGAAAGCACTAAAGTCGAAGTTTTTAAAACTAGCACCCAGATTAAGCCCGTAACTGAAATCCGGATTTGCATTACCTAAAAAGGTTCTGTCATCGGCCGTAATCATTCCGTCGCCATTTACATCTGCGTATTTAAACCTGCCGACTTTAACATCATCCTGATAAACAGTATTTGGATCACCAGTAACAGCTTGAGCTTTTGTATTTGCAGCTTCAATTTCATTGTCTGAATTCCAGAATCCCGCTATTTTATAACCAAAGAATTCACTAACCGAGTGTCCTACAGCATTACGAATAATACGACTACCATCAAATCTTCTTGAATCTACATCGTAATAATCTACATCTCCAGATACTTTTTTTATCTCATTACGGTAGGTGGTAATTGTAGCCGTCGCATTAAGTTTAAGATCGCTTCCTACATCTTTATGTCCTGTTAACGAAATATCGAACCCATCATTTTTCATTTGAGCTATGTTAACAAATGGCACAGTAGCAGCACCAACAGTTCCAATCATTTCTGGATTGTACAAAAGATCACGAACATTTTTCTGGTAATAATCAGCAGAGATCTCTATACCGCCACCAAATAATGTTGCATCAAAACCAAAGTTTGAGTTTACATTTTTCTCCCATTTTGCATCCGGATTTCCGGTTTGGTTTTGAAAGAATCCTGCAACTACAGCATTTCCGCCACCTATTGCATAATAAGACTGGCCAATTGAACTGCCAAATGTTGTAAAGGAGTTGGCACCGGAAACATTTACCTGGTTACCCATAATACCCCAGCCACCTCTTATTTTTAGATCCGTAATCCATTTCACATCGGATAAAAAACTTTCTTTTGAGATCCTCCAGGCACCACTTACTGCAGGAAAAACTCCATATGTGTTTTTCAGGAATTTAGATGAACCATCTCTACGGATAGTAGCTCCGATAAGATATTTGTCATTAAATGCATAATCAACACGCCCTATTAGTGAGAACAAAGCATCAGCAGTTCTTTCACTAACAGTTTCCATTGGGCCGCTACCATTCGAAAGGTTTGTATAATCGGGATCAAATGAGAAATAACCTTTGTTACTTCCACTCATGGTGCTATACCGGTTCTTGTTGTACTCAGTTCCTACCAATACCTTTAAACTATGCAGGTTAAAAGTTTTGTTAAATGATAAGGTATTTGTCCAGGTGTATTCTAATCCAGTATTTGAAGATTCGGCATAACTGTTACTAGTTGTATTCTCTGCATTTTCATATTGAGGAAAAACAAATGATCTTGATGCACCTGAAAATGAATCGGCACCAAATGCAGTTCTAAGTGTTAAAAAAGGCAAAATATCTGCTTCTGCAAAGATATTTCCAAATAACCTGTTGTCTGTTGCCTTATTATCTTTAGTACGATACAGCATGGCTACCGGATTATAGGCATCGCCTAATTTCCCACCATAACCACCTGCGAAATTCCCCATAATATCATATACAGGGATAATAGGTTGCTCTCTAAAAGCATGCCCTATAGCATTGTCACCACTAAGCCCGTCTATTTTAGGATTATTTGTAATGGTATAAGCTAAGTTCTCTCCAACCCTGACATATTTTCCAATGTTATATTGAGTATTAGAACGCACTGTATATCTTTTTAGATAAGTTCTATCCAATGTTCCTTTCTGATTGAAATAATTTGCAGAGAAAAGATAACTCCCCTGATCTGAACCGCCACTTACAGAGATGTTCTGACTGGTTATTGGTGCCGGGTTAAATATTTCATCATACCAGTTCGTTCCTGCTTTGTTTGCTCTATTAATTCTGTAAAAGTTATTATACTCTTCATCAGAAGTAAATAACGGTTTTACATTATATAAGGATGGGTTTACAGATGGATCTCCCTCTTTAGCCCCTAGTGGATAGATATAATCGGGCAATACATAGGTTGGACCATTTCCATATAGTGGATCATCAAATTCAGTTTCTCCAGTATTTGCTTCAGCAAGTCTTTTCAGATTTGCCATCTCCTGTGGCGACAAAATATTCCAAACGTTTCCTGTTTTAGGTCGCTGTGTACCATAATAAGCATCATATTGTACCTTTACTTTATCCTTACCTTTTTTAGTACTGATTACAATAACTCCATTTGCCGCACGTGATCCGTATATTGAAGCTGATCCTGCATCTTTTAACACCTGCATCGATTCTATATCATTCGGATTAATATCGGCTACATTGAGCGTTGGAACACCATCAACCACGTAAAGTGGGTTGTTATTGCCAAAAGTATTTACTCCCCTGATACGCACCTGAGGCTCTTCTCCAGGTTGTCCGGAACCCAAAATGGTAACCCCAGAGGCCTGTCCTTGCAACAGATTATTTATGGATGGGCTGGGTTGTTTAATCATGTCGGCAACATTCACCACAGAAACGGCCCCGGTAAGGTCCTTTTTCTTTTGTGTTGAGTATCCCAGAACAACAACTTCACCTAATGAAGTTTCTTCTTCGATAAGCTGAACATTTAAAGTGCTCTGGCCATTAACCGGAACTTCTTTTGACGTAAAACCGATATAAGAAAAAACCAAAACAGCATTAGCATCAGGCACACTAATGGCAAAATTTCCATTTATATCTGTAATAGTAGCTGTTGTAGTACCTTTTACTTTTACACTTACCCCGGGTAATGTTTCTCCTTTTGTTGAAGTTACCTTACCTTTGACTGGAACAGGGGGCTTATTGGTATTTGGCTCATTAGTCTTCTTAGACATATCTTTATCGTACAGAATAATTCTGTTATCAATTACCTTATAGAAGATACTTAGTGGATTTAATGTCTCGTCAAGGATATCTCCAAGCCGTTTTTTGGTATAGTTTGCTGATGTTTTTCGCTCAGACTTAATTACCGATGGACTATAAATAAATTTAACTTTTGTTTGGTTTTGAATTTCATTTAATATCTCGGTTACCTTAGCATCATTAATGCTGATGGAAATTTCTTTATTCAATATTCCCTGAGCGCCAGCATTTTTTGCCGCTGCGCCACATGTGAATAGAACTACAAGAAATATTTGGGCTATAGATATCCTCATTGCTGTTTTTATTAAAGCAACAAATCGCTTTTTTTTCATAACTTTAGGAGTTTTGTTCGTTAATATGAAACTTCTTCATAAGCTGGTTAGGTTTTTAGTTCTGGTTGATTTTTAGGTTTTAATTTTTTTCTTTGATAATTATTTTAGTCTCTTTTACCTGATAGGTTGCCTGAATTGATTCACATAGAAAATCTAACTGACTGTATAAATCTTGTTCAGAGAGGTCGCCCGTAAATGTATAGTTGTACAATTCTTTGTCTTCCACAACAAATTCAATCCCATATGATTTTTGAAGCTGATTTAGGACATCGGCAACACGGCTGTCATTGAAAGAATAGCTCTCTTTTATAGGTTGCTTATTATTTTTTGCTATCGGTAAAGGTTTATCAACAAGTGTGGTTGCAAATGTATTTTCGGAGGCACTATAAACAGTTTTCTGATTTGGGGTAAGTATCACCCCTTTACCTGATTTTAAGAGGTCACCAATTTTAAAGGAAAGGGTCCCGGAGTTTGGAGAAACAATTACTTTTCCTGTTTTAACTGTTACTTCAGTTTCGCTTGCTGTACTATTTGTTTTTACAATAAAGCTGGTTCCTACAACTCTTGTAATTACATTGCTGTTGTATACAAGGAATGGTTTGGATGGGTTTTTACTGATCTCAAAAAAGCCTTCTCCCTCAAGTGTGACTTCACGAACAGTTTTGGAAAAATGTTTAGGGTACTTCAATAAAGATTTTGGTTGCAGGGTAACAGAACTTCCGTCTTCCAAATTTACTACCATGGGCATAGCAGTATTATTTGAAACAGAATTAATATTGTTTGCAATTGAGGCAACCATGAATTCAGGTTTTTTACTGTCAACTCTAAAGAATACATAGGCGGTAATAATTACAAAGCCTGCAATTACGGCAGCAACAGCAGTTATTAAAGTTCTGGATGTTTGGCGCTGAGGTTTAAGTTTACGAACAGGAGTTTCATCTTCTGTGATGGCACTTTCATGTATTCTGTCCCACAGTTTCTGCTCCAATGCATTTATTTGGGTTGGGGCAATATCTTCCATATCATGCTTATCAAGCATTCCATACCATTTTTCGATAATTTCCTTTTCTTCATCTGTACACCTGTTCTGCAGGTATCTTTCCAGTAATAGATGAAATGCTTCTCTGCTCATTTTTATAGCTTTTAAACTATATGTAAGCTAAGTAGCCCTTATCCCTAAAATAATTTTAAAAAAAAATGAAACTTATAGAAACATAATAAAAGCAACCAATAGAAACAGGTACTCTTTAAGGTAAAACCGAATTGATTTAAGCGATTGGGTAATGTGATATTCAACTGCTTTTTCGGATATATGAAGCTGCTCAGATATATCCTTAACCGAGCGGTGTTCAATTCGGCTCATTCTGAACACTTCGGCAGTTTTTTTTGGAAGCAGAGCAATCCCTCTGGCCAGTGCATCAGATAGTTCATTAAGCATCAATAGATAGTCGGTATTGTTTACTACTCCGTAATTCGCAGAAGCCTTTACGTAATTGTGATAGTTTTCCTGAACTAATAATGATTTGTAGTGATTGATTATACAATATTTTAAACTCCCGAAAAGATAAGCCCCTAATGAATTTATTGTTACTGTTTCTCTTCGTCTCCATAGTTCCACAAAGAGATTTTGGGTTAACTCTTCGGCAAGCTCTTTATGGTGTACTTTCTTATAGGCAACCTGATATACCTTTTGCCAGTACCGCAAATACATCTCCTTAAACGCATGCTGGCAACTTCCTTTGAAAAGAACAATTAATTCGTCATCAGATAAGAGCCTGTAATCCATGAATTTAATGTCTGCTTAAAACAAATTTAACAATATAATTCAAACAGTGACACAAAATTTTTACACTTAATATATTGCTATACGGTGTGACCTGAGCATATACGGACTTACGTCTGACATGCCGGCCTGTTGGAAGCTAATTGCCTTGGAAGGTTTTAAAGGCATATGGCAATCAATACAATTGGTTTTTACCATAGCGTTTTCCAATGTTTTTTGTGTATGCTTTATGGTAGCATGACAACTTATACATTTTTTTGAATACAATGTTAAGCTTCCTTTGTTCTGATCATGCGGGCTATGGCACGTTGAACATTCGAGCGAATTACTTTTAGTAAAACATTTACTCCCCTCAAGCATCTGGTTTTGCTGGCCGTGAACATCGAGTTGGGATTCCTGAGCCGATGAAACATGCGCGTAATATTGTTTAATATCTTCTCCTGGCTTAAAAGAAAATGTAGATTTCAGTAACTCTGCATCATTACCGGAATGACAAATGCCACATGCATCAACTCTTTGTTTCCTTGTAAGTGTTTTATAAAGCACCATAAATTTAGCTTCCTTCTCATCAGGATTTTTTAAATGGAATTCAACATGTTTACCTGCTGGCCCATGGCAGCGCTCACAATCAATTCCATAAACAAGAGAAGATTTCAACATTTCGTGCGAAACAATTAAACTGCCATTATTTGCCTTGTTACTTTCTATAAAGGAGCTATGACATTCTAAGCATCGTGAGTCTATTATCCTTCCAAAATCCGGGTTGCTTGTTCGCAGACCCGGACTGTTAGCCCATCCATTTATTTGATTAAAAAAAGAGAGTGGAAGTTGTCTTAATATATTCCCTCTCCATGAGGCATAGGTATAAGCATTTTTACCTGCCCCAATAGCAATATCAAATCTTTTAGCCAGATCTTCTTTTCCATTAAAATAAACAACCTGATAGGTACCACTATCTCTTTTTTCTATGGCAACTTTTAAGTTTTTATCATACTCATAAACGTAATCAGTACCAAGTTTGATCTGATTATTATTCTCTACCGGGCTTGAAGCAGCATAATGAACATCATTTAAATAAGAATTGGAAATATCTTTATGACATTGGACACATGTTTTTGCACCTGCAATGGATGTTTCTGTTGCTTTCATATTTTTGGAGGTATCCATACATTGGGAGAATAGAATCACCAAAATAGCTATAGTACTGAACACAAGGAGTAAACGTCCTTTACGCTTCATAATTTAATTTGCAATTACATTTGTCTAATAAATTGAAGGTAATTAAAATTAAAATAACCTGTATCTGCCAAAACCTTTATACTTTGTTTCCCTGCTTTGAGTGGAATATTCTTTATTTCTATTGTTTTAAAAGTTGTTAATCCGCCTGTGTTGGATACCGTGATTTCTTTTGCGATTAAGGCTCCGTCAG
>NZ_JBFTIZ010000096.1:0-24673 GCF_056395165.1 Pedobacter sp. 10L46_2 | reverse complement strand
ATGCTGTTCCTTTTGCAAGAGTTCAAATAATTCAGGCATGGCATCACGCATAGCTTCAACACTCAGTGGTACGTGCTTTGATGAACTGATATAGACTTGGTGACTCCGGTAGCCAGCCAGATCTGAAGCTTTTAGTATTCCAGCTTGTACACTCGGATCAAAAAGTTCCCGGTACCATTTCTGATGGTCTTTATCTGCTTGCAATCCAGCGTTCTCTCCCTGAAGGATTTTTTCCAATGTTTTTTTTACTTCCTGAAAGGCTTGGAAATAACCTCTTGCAGCCATAGCATCTTTCTGTTTACGGTCTTGTTGGGAGCTATCTTTGTCCCATTCACCGCTGCTCACTTTAGCAATGAGCTCAGGGGTAACTTTGTAACGTTCAATGGAAAGAGAGTGGTAAGCATCTGTTAGATACACTTCATCTACTATTTTAATATAAGCTTCCTGATCTGCCGGTACACCAGGAGCTTTCGGGAAATCTTTTATAATGATTTCACTCATTTGCTGCCACATCAACCGTATGCGATTGACAAAAGGGGATCGCTCACGTGGGCTGATCGCTATTTGTAATTTTTCCTGAAAGGGGTCATATTCTCTGATGTCATATCCCGCTTGTCTCATCGTATCAATGATTTGGTCAGCAATCCTATCCCTTCCAATGTTCCGGAACGCACCGCTCAACCTACCGCTAATGGTAGAGTGACCATTGTCAAGCAAAATAGGTAATAGTTCTGAAGCATCGCTAATACTGGCTAAGGTGATGCGGCAATCCAGTGGTTTTGATCGATAGATCCCTTCGGTGCTATATATCAGTGCTGCCTGCAGGTTGTACACCTGGAGGTTATTGATGGTAGTCATCAATTCCTTCGCAGGAATTTCAGCCCTATAATTGAACAGAGAGGTGTTATGGGGGAAGGAAATGGGGCTGTTATTTGCTTTTGGTGAGCGCAGATGAAGTTGTGTGGGTACTGTCCAATTACCCGCATGTAGCACGAGCGATTGGTCTGCCGAAAGGCACCAGTTTCCTTCATACTTGTGCCGAATAAATTTGGTGCAGAAATCCCAATAACAGCTGTACCAGGATGTTGTATCTCCTGGGACTTCAGAAGGGTTAGATGAGATATACCAGCCTTTAGAGACTTCTTTTATAAAGCCATTCTTCAAAAGGATCTCCCGTTGGGAACGGCTTGGGATTTCATCTGTATGGATTCCTGCAGATCCTTTTTCCTGAAGTTCTTTTAGCGTTACTAATGCTTCTGCAAATTTTTCCTTTGGTGTTGCCATAGCCTTTTGATTTTGTTCTGCTGGTGTTTCTTATCAGTCTGTTAACTCCTGCTGAATTAACACTTCCTCCTTAGAGTTCTTTTTTGTTACGTCGTTTCTTAATAGATTCAATAATATCTATTCATATTTTATAGTTGTGTTATTTCTATTGTTTATTGTTGTGTTGTTTCTATTGTTTGTTGTTGCGTTATTTCTATTGCTTGTCGTTGTGTTAGTTCTATTGCTTATTGCAAATATATGATTATTATCTGTTTACCTCTCCTTTAATAGTCCTAATTGTATTGCCTGTCTGTGTTCTGTTTAGTTAAATATGTCCTGCATTTGAGCTTTACACTTTGTGAAAAGAGTAGCCAAAAAACGTATAAGAAATTGCAAATTAATAATGCTTAGCGTATATTTTAATTATTTTACCATCTAGAAGACTTGCGTATATTTAAGAGTAAGCGGCTATTTTACAGACCCCTATTATGACACGACATTTTATTGCAACAATACTGACCCTAATAACTTTGACAACGACAGCACAAAACAAAATGCGACCAGTTGACGAACTAATAAATAAGACCGACTCAGGTTGGACACTTGTAAAAGATTGGATTAAATCTGCCAAAAACAAAGTTGAAATTTTGGCGGTTGATACAGTAAAAGCAAAAGACGCTTTGTATAAAATCCAAGTGACAACACGTTCGCCAATGGGTGCAGTTGTTTATATGACAGGTGGGCTTTTAATTGATGATGGTTGGATTAGAATTCTTGGTTCGGGCAATGCAAAACTTGGTCGGACACTTCCAGATTGGAACAAAGGAAAATCATTTAAAGAATTTGGAGAAATACCATCATTTTTGCTTATCGCTGACGACGCTGTTGGCGGACTTTACCTTTTGAACGGCGGTGGGCTTGGCAAGGACTTTGGAAAAATCTATTATTTTTCGCCTGACAATTTAGAGTATGAATCGCTTGACATTACATATACAGAATTTCTACAATTTTGTTTTAACAACGACTTAGACAAATTTTATAAAGGCAACCGGTGGACAAAATGGAGAGACGAAGTTTCAAAGTTAGACGGTGACAAAGTTTTTAGTTTTTATCCATTTCTTTGGACAAAGGAGGGTAAAGACATAAATAAAAATACACGAAAAGCAGTTTCGGTTGAAGAGCAATACAGTTTAAACCTTGATATGCGGAAACAACTTGGGCTTGATAAATAAAAACAGCCGCTTCATTAAAAAAGGCATATATTTCAAAAAGGCTGAATTTGTGTTAAGTTGTGGAGGACTAATGGATGCCAACCCGACATCAGGTACAATGGTGCTTTCCGGCTGAGCTATGGGTTTGAATGTGTGTTTAGCCAGAAAGCCAACAAAACTGATACCACATTTTCATGCATTAGCAGCGCTTGTTGATCCTGCTTACTTAGAGGAATTATTTCGGTGATGATGTAAGTATTTTCGAATTTTCGCAACCTATAATGTAAACAATCAAATGATGATGAAATTTATGTGCATTATGTTGTTGTTCTGCCTATTTTCCTGCGGACAACAATCTTCACCCGATGGCAGGTCACGTTTAAGAGATGCGGCGATACAATTACAGATTGACAGTATGAAGCGGCAGAATATTGCGTTGCTGGACAGCATTGCCAATATTAACAGGAAACTAAATGCAATAAAACGATGAACCTAACTATCAGGAAAGCCACTGTCACCTTGCTTTTTTGCCTGCCTTTTACTGTGGGCCTTGCGCAGACGAATATTCTTGCTTAAAAACAATAGATGATGAAGCTGTCTGTTTAGTTATCTACTGAAACACCCTTAAATTGATTGGTTTTATTGAAGATTGCTTTGTTGGCCTTCAAGACCTACTAACGATAAAATGCCAGTTTATTTCAAGAATTACGAAAATAGGCGAAGAACCACTTTCCCCGAAATACGCATATATCACGACTTTAGCTGATGAAACCTATCTACTTTGCTACCCAAACCTGTGCCTGCCTACTGAAATTCCCCTGCCGGAGTGTAGTAAAGTTCTGGAAAATATGGTAGTTGCCACTTCCATTTATGATCTGGTTAAAGTCTACCACATCCGCCGGGCTCTGACCAGTGTACACCGCCATCATGTTTTGCGGGTTGACCGGATTTACCCAGCCGATCAAGATTCCGTAGCCTTTTCCTGCATAAATATTTTCAGCGATTACCTTTTCATCTCCGACATGCAGCGGGATTTGCGGCATGTACTTTTCCAGAAACTTATTCCCCTTGACGCTTCCCCAGACAGATAGGTTGTAGCCCGTTAAATCCATTTTCAGCGCAGCGGTATCGGCTACCATTTTTGCTTCTTTGAGCGAGCCAATCCTGTTTTTAAAACCGTTCATGAAGTCTTTCAGCTTCCGGTCTGCAACCTGGTCGGTTTCGGCTGTTGAATAAATAAACAGGATGTTTTTCTTATCATAGATGTCCCCGATCTGCGGAATAGCAGCAAGGTCAGGCGCCTTCACGATCTCCGGCATAAAATTGTCGAGCGTTGGATATTTCGACCGGTTGGACTCATAGTGCTTTAAAGCCGCAATCAACGGATTTAAGTAGATCCAGCGCATTCCTTTCTGGAACCTGAAATAGTTCAAATCTGCAGCCTCTTCTCCGAATTTCAGGGCCGCCATCCGGCAGGCAATTGCCTCTGTGAGGTGTTCTTTGAAAACTACCGGCCAGGAGTGATAAGCCTGCGCCTTCATGGACTCGCGGATTGGTTCTAGTAAATGCCCCATGGGCTCAAACTGATCCTGGATTTTCTCCACAGCAGGATTAGCGAAGGAATGCGCGAACTCATGCCAAAGCAACTTATAGAGCCCTCGGACGTCAAAAGTCGGCACCCTGATCGCTGTTTTTTCCGGGGAGATCACCGCATACAGTTCCGCGCCGTCCCTTTTGAATATTCTTGGTCCAAAATTCCCCCAGCCTAAAAAGTTCAGGATCACGTTAAACTGAACCTGCTTTTTATCCTTCGCTCCGCAATAGTCCATCAGTCTGTTCTTTTCATCAAAATCAGGCAGGTTATACGCCAAGGTAGCTAGCGATATCTGATAGAGATCCGAATTGCTGTTAAAAAAAGCGGCGTAATTTGATTTCCGGCAAAAATCCTTCATCAGGATACGCAATGAATCCAGTGCAGGATTTTTCTTTTCTGATACTTCAATATCCTTGCGCCAATCCAGCTCCTGTGTCATGTGCAGCATAAACCAGATCGGCCCGTCAATTGTGGTAAAGAGTTTTCCGTACAATGGATTTTTTGAAAGATAGGCAAAGAGCTGATGGTCTTTGTACAGCGTAAATGCCGCTGCTATTTTTTGCTTATAATCCAGGTCTATAAAATTGGTTACCGGAACGCCAGCCAATACCTCCATCGTATGAAACAGTTCGATTCTCGGATCAACCGAGAAATTCACCTCATTTAAAACGATCGTGTTTTTCCTGAATTTGGCTCCGGATGTCCCGCTGAATGCTTCAGTGGTAAAAACAGCAAGCAATATAACAGCAAAGAGGGGAAAGGTTATTTTTTTCATATGTTATGTATTTAGCGTTCGTGTTTGTTCAGGGCCGAGCTCAAGCGATAGGACGCTGATAGCTCCTTCCATGTTGCACCTTTTTCATTAATAATTCATAAGGATTATAAACGATTATGGTATTTCTAATTTTTTTTGCTCCACCGTCCCCTTGCTGGAGTGAAAGTAGCATCATCCAGGAGGCGCTATGAAAAAATGTGACGAAACCCCAATAAAATGTGATGAGTAGATAAAAGCTGGATTAAAAACCGGGGTGACGTCTGGGTAGATAAATGAGGCGAGTAATGTAAAATCAATGAATTAAGTGTTCATTAAGGCTTGCTGATGATTAAAGCCGTAGGATCCACTAACATAAATATTTACCTATTTGATTTCCGCTGTTATACCTTTTGCATTTTTTACATTTTTACTTTATGTATGGCTATGGAATACATTTGGAAAAACTGTTTTAGAAATCTCAACGAACAAAATGTGCGTAAGACAGAAAAACAAATTATTTAGCAAGACTAAAACTTATCTGAAATCAGAAATACAAGAAGTTTATATCCTTGACTTAATTATGAGAGGACACGTTTTCTTATTAGACCAAATTACTTATTCTCAAACTCCAACCAATCAATCGTCGTGATGACAAACGTAAACAGGCAAGACAGAATAGTAGATTGGTTGACAATAGCTCAAGCAAATGATTTATTAAACAAAATAAAGTCCACATTAATCTGCTATAAGCAACTACAAAATGTTTAACCCAAAACACAATATGAAGGAAATCCTAAACGTAAAAACTGCTTTGGGACACCTATCAATTGTCTTCATTCTTATACTATTTATTTGTGTTTTTCTATATATGCTTGGTATTCCGCTAATATATTGGGCGACATTTGGGGAAGGCGCATCATCTGATAGAACCTATGAAATGCCCATACATATTTTCATTGAAAACTGGGGTGCATTAATCATTATTTTATTGGCTTGTGCAATAGCAATGATATATAATCTTAATAAGCGTGACATCAGGCATTCGAAATCATATCTAATAACGGCGGCGGTAATTTCAGTTTTGTATATATTTAGAAATCCAATCATAGACGTATTTATTGGAATTAGCTGAAGACAATTGCTGCTCATAGCAAGGATTTTGCAATAGTGGGGCGAAACTGCAAAGTTCAACGCCAGTTTTTCGATTCAACTTTTGTACAAAATTGAAGATTTTTGCTTTCTTGTTTCTGTTTGTTGGAAATACAATTACAATATTATTGGCCTGGAAAATGTGCTGTTGGTCCTGAACAAATTGTTATTTATCAAACACCAAGCGGTGAAACTGCAATTGATGTAAAAGTTGAGTAGAATACTGTCTGGCTAGCATTAAGTCAGATGGCTGAACTGTTTGGTAAAAATAAATCAACAATTTCAAGGCACCTTAGTAACATATACAAGGAAGAAGAATTGGATCAAGAAGCAACTGTTGCAAAAAAGGCAACAGTTCAAATAGAAGGAAATATACAGTCAGCACCATTCCCGCCAATTGCACACATTAAATCTGTTAGGTTTCCTAAAAACCATTCGGTGTCATATCCGGACAATAGCTGTTTTAACTTTTTTGATTTCTGTTCGAGGCTCATAATTTAAATCTAGTTTAGTTTATAATGCTATATTATGGTGATATTGTCCATCAAAACCGTTTGTTTGTCCATTTATATTGTACATCTTGTGTCCTAATTTAGAGCGCCAAATATCAATAATATGACTCTGAACTCATCCTGAACAGATTTTAAAACATATACCCAAACAGGATAAGCTTCATAAAAATTTTGGGCTGTAATTCCCGTGTCCTAACCAAATTTTAAAACAAACCTATGAACAAGAAAATTACTACCCTAATTTATTATAGTATACCCCAGAATGAAATCAAGAGTAATCAGTTAATTACCCAGAATCCGGCTTGATAGCATGCGCGTAGCCCACTTTCAAATACAAATGGACAAGATTAGAAAACGTTTAAATTATATTCTGGCAGCGCTGTCAGTGGTCATCATTACAGCATGCGATGCTTTTGCTCAGATAAAAGCTGAGAAGAGTGCCGCAATAGATCTGGCAGGCACCTGGCAGTTTCAGACTGACTCCCTAGATCGGGGCATTGCTGAGAAATGGTACAGTACCAAACTTAAGGAAAAAGTAAAGCTTCCGGGATCAATGACTACCAATGGTATAGGCAACGACATCACTGTACATACACCTTGGACTGGCGAAATCGTAGATTCATCCTGGTTTTCGCAGCCTCAGTACGCAAAGTACAGGAGGCAGGGAAACATAAAGATTCCTTTCTGGCTGCAGCCGGAGAAATACTATAAGGGGGCAGCCTGGTATCAGAAAAGCGTTACTATACCTGCATCCTGGAAGGGCGAATTGTCAGAGCTTTTTATTGAGAGAAGCCACTGGGAAACAACAGTTTGGGTAGATGACGTCAGAATAGGAATGGAGAATAGTCTGGGTACAGCCCATGTATTCCAGTTGAAAGACCTGCTAACACCTGGTAAACACGTGATCACCGTGAGGATAGATAACCGGGTAAAGGACTTTAACGTGGGAATGAACTCACATAGTATCACTGATCATACCCAAACGAACTGGAATGGTATGGTTGGAACATTACAGCTCAGGGTCAGGCCGAAAATATATGTTTCAGACCTGCAATTATACCCAGATATTCACGCCGGACTGGTAAGAGTGAAACTCAAAGTTAACAACCCGACAGGAGCTAAAGGCATGGCACAGCTGAACTTATCGGCAATTTCTTCTAGGGCAAACGCTCGACGGTTAAAGACCTTAGTTAAGGACGTGGTGCTGAATGGAAAAAGCGTTGATCTCAGTCTAGTATACGCAATGGGTAGTCGTCCTTTACTTTGGAATGAATTTCATCCCGATCTCTATCGTTTTGCCGTCAATCTAAAAACCACCCTTAACAATCTGCCGGATCAACAGGAGCTCCTATTTGGTATGCGTGAGTTTAAAACCAGGGGCACACAGTTTATCATGAATGACCAGCTTACATTTTTACGAGGCACCCTCGACTGCGCTTCGTTTCCAAGAACTGGTTATCCGCCTACGGATTTGGCCTCATGGCTCAAAAGTTTTAGTGCCATTAAACATTATGGTTTAAATCACGTCAGGTTTCATTCTTGGTGCCCGCCGGAAGCAGCTTTTGCGGCAGCTGATCAACTGGGAATATATCTGCAGATAGAATGTTCCTCTTGGGCCAGCACAGATGCTGTAATAGGTGATGGAAGGCCATTAGATGAATATATCTACAAGGAAAGTGAAAGAATGGTAAAAACTTACGGGAACCATCCTTCATTTGTGATGATGACTTACGGCAACGAGCCTAGCGGTAAAAATCATGTGACTTACCTTACAAAGTTTGTCAACTTCTGGAAAGTCAAAGACACAAGGAGGCTATACACCACTGGTGCAGGCTGGCCTGTAGTTGATCAAAGCGATTACAATAACACTCCAGACCCCAGGATACAGCGGTGGGGCGAGGGATTGAACAGTATACTGAATGGCCGGAAACCTTCGACAACGTACGACTGGAGTGACATCATATCCAAGTGGAAACAGCCGTCGGTGAGCCATGAAATCGGTCAGTGGTGTGTCTATCCGGATTTTAAAGAAATGAAGAAATACACTGGCATCCTGAAACCGAAGAACTTCGAGATCTTTCAGGACAGATTGAAAGAAAACGGAATGTATATGTTAGCTGACAGTTTCTTGATGGCTTCTGGAAAATTACAGGTCCTCTGTTACAAAGCTGATATTGAAGCGGCTCTGAGGACTCCTGGTTTTGGCGGTTTCCAACTGCTTGGATTAAATGATTTCCCAGGACAGGGAACTGCCCTTGTAGGTGTACTTGATCCTTTCTGGGAAGAAAAAAATTATGTGACCGCAGTTGAGTACAGACGTTTTTGTAATGCTGTTGTACCATTAGTCAGGCTTCCCAGCATGATTTATACCACCAGCGAGCAGCTGGTGGCACCGGTTGAAGTAGCAAACTTCGGTGGTAAAGCACTTGCCGGTGCAAAAGTAAGTTGGACCATCACTAAAACTGATGGCACCCCCCTCTACCATGGTGAATTTAATCCGGTAGATATTGCATTGGGCAACGGTCAGCATATTGGCACGATCCGCCAAAAATTCAGCACCATTCAATCTGCAGAACAGCTACTTTTAAAGGTAAAGACAGTATCGGCAGAAAATTCATGGGATATTTTTGTCTATCCCACCGTTCTGCCTGATATTTCAAAGGAAGTGCGGGTAACGCAGGTATTGGATGATGAAGCTGTCGAGGAACTAAACAGCGGTGGCAAAGTACTATTGACTTTAAAAAAGGGATCTATTAAGCCAGAGATGGGCGGTGATATCAAGGTCGGTTTTTCAAGCATCTTTTGGAATACAGCTTGGACGAAAAGCCAGCCCCCAACCACACTAGGTATCTTGTGCAACCCTGAACATCCTGCCTTTGCTGCATTCCCAACAGAGTACCATAGTAACTGGCAATGGTGGGACGCAGTCACCCATTCAAGCGCGGTAAGAATGGATGCTCTCAGTAAAAAAATCAACCCTTTGGTGAGGGTCATTGATGATTGGGTTACCGCCCGACCACTGGGTCTGATTTTTGAATGTAAAGTGGGCAAAGGAAGCCTGATAGTTAGCGCTATTGACCTGCTATCTGATCGTGATCAGCGTCCGGAGGCAAGACAATTATTATATAGCCTGCAGAAATACATGGAGGGAAATGCTTTTATGCCGGAAGTATCAATGGATATAGCTGACATCCAAAAGCTCACTAGTGAAAATAGCTTATAAGTATTCAGAAGGTAAGTCGCTGATTCCAGCGTTGATGATCTGATAACCAAAGCCTGCCTGGTAGATCTTTGTTGTAAAAAGGGCTGGGAAGGACTTGGTGGAGCCTGGCCGCAGCCATATCCTGCGGTCAGGCTGTCACCAAAAAGATAATTTATTTCATTCAAGTTGAGCCATTGGTCTTCTGAGTCTGTGTTTCCTAAAGCGTTGCCGGAAAGGTCACCTGAAATGTCATCCGTTTCTTCTCATCTTCTTTGTTTTGAAGGTCCGATTTCTTCTGTACCTGTTTTGCTTAGCGGGCCATCGCTGTTGATGTAGTCTTGATTTCCTGAGTTTCATGACTGATTGATATGCAGTAAAGAAATTAATTTTTTGAATGCAATCTGACTATTGATAGATTATAATATTAGGTCATAGGGGAAAAAAATACCCAATGTACATTAAACCTTCTTATAAGTCGTATCATTAATCACCCCATCGAAAAGTTTATTTTCAATATTTTAAATTTTTGTTTCAATCGTCGCAAGTTTTGTTGCTAGAATTTTATGCCTTTGATCCCTTACCTCAAGGGTAGTCTTTGGTAAGTCAGTACCCTTTCTATCAGCTTGTCAAGAAATTCTGGAGTGAAGCTGATGTATTTCGGTAATTCATATAATATTTATTTTTACCCTTGCTCCAACCAGCTGTCATATTTGTACTGCAACAAGGACTTTGTAAAATGCCCTTCAAAGGAAATTCTTCCTTAGGTTTGGGATTCATGGATCTTTTACCGTTCCCGCTTTTCGAATAATCCTTTATGAGTGTGAACTACTTTTTAGATACTTTATAAAACGAATATTTATAAAGAGCCTACGGAAATAGATTTAAAGCTATCAAATATCAGTTCTTCCTTGCATCAATTGCAGTATACACCGAATTTGCCTTCGACAAAAGCCTATGCGCCAGGGTAAGTTGGCGAGTTATCTATCAAAATTTAAATTATAACCATTATGAAAATCAACCAATTGTTCGAAAAACGAATTGAACTAAAAAATTGCCAAATCAATGGTGGTCGGTTAGCTGCCACCCAAAAAACCACTTCAACCAGTACCTGTGTTCAGGGCTGTTCAGACACCAGATACACGGTTAAAGACGACAACAAGACTACGATTCAGGTTTGTACCGACTATAACTGTCCGGATTAACACCAGCTCTTACGCGAACAATAACCATAATCTGGAAAAATTAATCTAATTATTTTAATAAGCAAATTTCAAAAAAATGAAAATTAATAAAGGTTTATTCGAGAAAAAGATCGACTTAAAAAGCTGTCAGATCAACGGAGGCAAAATGGCCTTTGGTACAATGAGCGATTGTCAGGTACGAACCGGTACAACCAGTTGCCCAGATACACATTATACGTATTATAATGATGATGGAAGCATCAGAAGCACCAGGACGGTTTACAATCTTTCAAATTCTATTGATTAAGAATTGAAAAATAAAAATGGAGGTACATCCTCCATTTTTAACGGGTTAACGGGTAGTAAGGCAAAACTAATTTTAAACCAGTTTACAACATATAAGTATATGGTCATAATTTTCTCCATCAGCGACGATTACTCAACAAGCAGGGTAATTAACTGGTTAATAAACCTAAAGAAAGATTTTATACGAATTAATGAAAATACCGATGTAAAATTAATTTCTCTTACAGATACAGCCTTCACCCTCCATATTGATGGTAAAACAGTTTGTAGCAATGAAATAACAAAGATCTGGTATAGAAGAGGTGATCTGTTTTTTCAACAAAACTTTGACAGCGAATATCTGAATAACTACCTGTTAACAGAAAATGAAAGCTTAATGGAATATATCCACTACACTTTCGATAAAATGGAATCGATAAACAATTTCGCAACCAGAGATGTCAATAAACTTCAGGTACTTGATTTATGCAATAAATTTAAAATCCTGACACCAAACTTTATGGTTAGCGGCAATAAAGGCGCTCTGTTGGATTTTTACAACAAAGAAAAAAACATCATCTCCAAACCCTTAAACTCGCCACTCTCTGTTTACGATTCAGATAACTTTATTCACTTAGCCTATACAACAGAAATCGACGTAAATGATATCAATGAATTACCAGATGAGTTTGTTCCTACATTTTTCCAGAAAAACATTATAAAAGATTACGAGATAAGGTGTTTTTATCTGGACGGAGATTTCTATGCGATGGCAATCTTTTCGCAAAAAAATAAAAGGACCGAAGTAGATTTTAGAAACTATGATAATTCAAAGCCAAATCGATTAAATCCCTATCAGTTTCCAAAGTCTTATCAAAAAAAGATTAAGCAGCTGCTAGATCATATCGGCCTAAATTGTGCTTCATTTGATGTCGTTTCTTCTAAAGAAGACCATCAGTATTATTTTTTGGACCTTAACCCTATAGGCCAGTTCGGTATGGTATCTAACCCCTGCAACTATAATCTCGAAAAGGCTCTTGCTTTAAACCTCTGATATGAAAAAAATTAAAGTTGAAATACAAAAAGGAGTAGCACCTGTTCATTTAAAATCTTTAATCAAGAAAGAAAGGCCCGACTACCTCATTAAAACCAGGGCATCAAAGATTTTTGCCACCAACAGTTTACAATTAGACCTATTTTATAAATCGCCGTTATGAGGAAATTCTTTCTAAGAAACCAGTTATGTATTCCGGTCAAAGGTTACAATAGGGCAATCATTTATGATATACTTCGAAAAGATTATTTCTTCATTTCGAAAGCACATTTTTACATTTTAGATACAGATGATTTCATCGACTTTAATAAAATCGAAGATGAGGAAGAAAGGCAATCCCTCATTGATTTTTTAATTAACGAAGAAATTGTATTCGAACTTGCCGATCAAAACCAGAAACAATGCTTTACAGCGCTCAACAGAAAGCTAGAAGTACCCAATAAAATCACAAACATTGTACTGCATACCAATGTAGACCTTAATTTCTTTGATTGCATTAAAGAGGAATATATTCTAAATCTATCTATTATTGCCCCTCAGGTAGATGATAACTTGTTTAAGGTTTTAAAAAGGATAGACACCCTTGAAATAGATAGTGTTTACCTATACATCGAAAATTTCGATCACGATGCTTTAGAAGATCATCGTAAACGGCTAAGCGATCATAACTTGGTTTTTTCTGTAAACTTTTTCAATTCAAAAAATAGTATAGAAAAAACCGAGCTGTATCAAAACGTCTACTTTAATTATTTTGATGAAGAATTTACAGTCTATAAACGCAAATTAACGATAGATAAACTAGGCATCAATACAGAGCATTTTTTAGAAGCTTATAACTTCCATTCCTATTATTTTGGCAAGGTGTATATCGATAGCGATGGTAACATCAAAAATGGTTTAAACAATACCCTAAGCTTTGGCCAGGTTAAATCAATCTCTTCGGTGCAGTTTTTAAATCTGATCTCATCCGATCAGTTTCAGGAATTGGGAAATATTCAGAAAGATAGTATGCTGGTTTGTTGTGATTGTGAATTCAGGTACATGTGTGTAGATAGTCGGGTTCCTGTTAAAGGTATTGACAAGTGGTATCATCCAATCGAATGCGCCTACAATCCGTATTTATCAAAATGGGATGATGAAGTAGACTACCTTGATCTAAATCACTGCGGGGTTACTATTTCAGCCTCCGGATGCTTTATAGATAAGGAACAGTTATCTCAAAAATTCAATAGTATCTGGTCTGCTTAATATGAAAAAATTCCCCTTTTTTAAACAGCCTGACGCTAAGGATTGCGGTCCAACTTGCCTGCGTATTATAGCTAGGTACTATAATAAAAGTATTCCATTACAGCAAATCAGAATGCTTTCTGAAACAACCAGAGAAGGAAGTGGTTTAATGGGGCTTAGTAATGCAGCGGAGCATTTAGGGTTTAGAACATTGGGGGTTAAGATAGATTTCAATACGATGGTTGCAGATGCACCGTTGCCTTGTATTGTGCATTGGAATAAAAACCACTATGTCGTAGTTTATAAAATTGATAAAGCAGGCCGGGTTTATATTTCAGATCCCAGCTTTGGTTTAATTACTTATACCAAAGAAGAATTTTTAAAATGTTGGATTGGTGAAAATGCGAATGAAAATACAGAAGAAGGTATTGCGCTAATTCTTGAGACCACCCCTGAATTTTATAAAAGTGAATTTGACGATGAAGAAAAGAAAGCAAGCTTTTCTTTTTTATCTAAATACCTGCTTAAGTACAGGTCACTTGTTGCTCAGCTTATAATTGGCCTTTTGGCAGGGAGTATATTATCCCTCATTTTTCCTTTTCTTACTCAAAGTATTGTAGATGTAGGAATTCAAAATCAGGATCTAAATTTTATATATCTGGTCTTACTTGCCCAGGTTATGCTCTTTTTAGGTAAAATGGGCTTAGAAATTATCAGGAGCTGGATAATGTTACACCTTTCTGCACGCATAAATATAGCTATCATTTCAGATTTTTTCATTAAGCTTATGAGGCTTCCCATCAGCTTTTTTGATACCAGAATGACAGGAGATATCATGCAAAGAATTAACGATCATCATAGGATAGAGCAATTGCTTACCAATTCTTCGCTCAATACACTGTTCTCGATGGTTAACCTGGTTATTTTTAGTGTCATTCTGTTAATTTACGACTACCGTTTGTTTATCGTTTACTTAATTGGGGCAGTTTTATACATTGGCTGGATTAGTTTTTTTCTGAAAAAAAGAAAGGAGTTAGATTATAAAAAGTTCTCGCAAACGGCACAGGAACAAAGCAAGGTAATGGAACTCATTAACGGCATGCAGGAAATAAAAATGCACAATGCCGAAAAACAAAAGCGTTGGGATTGGGAATTCCTACAGGTCAAATTATTCAAAATTCAGATAAAGGCGCTTTCGTTAGAGCAATGGCAGTCTGTTGGAGGAGGTTTTATCAATCAAGTCAAAGATATTTTGGTAAGCTTCCTGGCCGCAAAATTAGTTTTAAGTGGAAACCTTACCTTGGGTATGATGCTCTCTGTGCAGTATATTATTGGCCAGCTTAATGCGCCGTTGTTACAATTGATTGATTTCATCAGGCAAGCCCAGGATGCCAGAATATCGTTAGAAAGGTTAGGAGAGATTCATGATAAAGAAGATGAAGAAAATACCAGCGAGCAATATGCTACAGAAATACCACAGCAAAATATTGCGTTGAATAACCTCTCCTTTAGGTATACCGGCTCAGATTCTTTCGTCTTTCAAAATTTAAACCTGACCATCCCATACCAAAAAACAACTGCAATTGTTGGTGCGAGTGGTAGCGGAAAAACCACACTGCTAAAGCTATTGACAAAGTTTTATGAACCTAGTACTGGCGAAATTAAGATAGGAAACACCAACATGAAAAATATTTCGCCCAGGTTTTGGCGTAGTCACTGTGGTGTTGTGATGCAAGAAAGCCATGTGTTTGATGATACTATTGCCAATAATATAGGTATTGGTGAAGATATTGTAGATAAAGAAAAACTACGAAAGGCAATTGATATTGCCAATATTAAGGAGTTTATAGAAAGCCTGCCTTTGAGTTATAATACTAAGATTGGTAACGAAGGTTTGGGAGTAAGTGGTGGTCAAAAACAACGGATTTTTATTGCAAGGGCGGTTTATAAATCACCCGACTACATCTTTTTTGATGAGGCTACAAGTGCATTAGATGCCAATAACGAAAAGATAATTATAGAAAATTTAGAGCAGTTTTTTAAAGGGAAGACTGCAATTGTTATTGCCCATAGATTGTCTACAGTAAAACATGCAGATAAAATTATTGTATTGGACAAGGGGATGGTTGTAGAAGAAGGCAATCATGCCGAACTGGTGTCAAAAAAGGGAGAGTATTATAGATTAATCAAAAATCAACTGGAACTTGGAAACTAAGAAAGACATATTAGACCAGATAGAACTGCGTTCTGAAAGTGTTCAGGATCTTCTGTCTGAACCACCGCATTGGATGTTTCGTTGGGGAAATGTGATTATTTTTTGTGCGATTTTGATGATTTTGATGATGAGTTATTTGATCAGGTATCCAGAATTTGTGCCCGCCACCATTATCGTAACCTCACAGAATCCTACCGAAAAGGTGGAGGCAAGAACTGATTCCAGGATTGAAAAAATATTCATCAAAGATCATCAAAAAGTGAAGAAAGATGAGGTATTAATGGTTTTACAATCTACAGCAAATTATAAAAATATTCTGGAACTTAAGATGATTGTAGATTCTATTTCTTCAGTTCAACTGTTTTCMTTTCCGGTTCAAAAAATATCAGCTTTTAAATTAGGAGAGCTTCAAAGCGACTACAATGCCTTTGCAAAAGCCTTCCAGGATGAAAAGTTGTTTGCAAAATTTCGCCCCTATGCCCCAGAGCATATTGCTGCCAGCCAGAATATTGCTGAATATAGAGGGCGAATAGTAACCTTAAAACAACAGAAAGATTTGGAACTTGAAAAATTCGAGCTGATAAGAAAAAATTATCAACGCTCACAAAAGCTGTTTAGTCTGAAAGTTATTTCAACAATGGAATTGGAAAGTGAAAGAATTAAATTTTTACAAGCACAGCAAAGTTTAGAAAATATCAATATTTCAATATCTCAAACAGAAGAGGGCATCTCCAATTTTTATAAAACAAAAAGTAGCGCAACAATAAATACCGAAAAAGATAAAATTAATTATGCCTCTCAAACTTTACAGCTGTTTGAACAATTAAGAAAGTCATTAAAACAATGGGAGCAGAGTTACCTGATTGTTTCTTCTACAGAGGGTATTGCAAGTTTTCAGCAGTTTTGGGGAGAAAATCAGTTTATAAAAAGAGGGGATGCGATCTTATCTGTATTGCCCATCAATAATAAAACGCTGATTGGGAAAATGTCAGTCTCAGCAACTAATTCCGGAAAAATTTATTCGGGGGGTAAAGTGCTCATCAAATTGGAGAATTATCCTTATCAGGAATATGGTATTGTAGAAGGAAGAGTGCAAAACATATCTTTGACCCCTGATGCAAAAGGAAATTATTATGTAGATGTTATTCTTCCCAAAGGGCTAAAAACTTCTCATTATAAAAGTCTTATTTTTGATAAAGAGCTTAAAGGCAAGGCCGAAATCGTAACCCAGGATTTAAGGTTAATTGAAAGGGTATTCTATCAGTTCAGAAAACTTTTAAGATACCAGGTTGATTAGAATTGGAGGATCTTGATAAATAATTTTAATGAATGAATAGCACAGTAACCCCTCTTGTTCGTTTTCTGTTTTGTGGTGCCTTGATATTCTGTGCATGCAGAAATGAAGAAAATACTTCTAAAATGCAGAAAAAAAATATGCATAGGAGCAATCCTGAAAAGGATTATCTGGAAGCAGTTATAGCGATGGATACCCTATCAACTGAGACCTACAAAAGAGTAATTGATAAGCATGACAGTCTTTTTAAGATTTATAACAATCCAGTTGACCCCTATCTTCATTATTTCAAAGGGAGAAAGTATCTGTTAGAAAAGAAAAGAGACAGTGCGATTGCGGAGTATCAGAAGATGAAAAGCAAAAGGCTCAATGACACGATAGAACTATTGAAGACTTACAGTATTCTAAGTCAGAGCTTTGGAGATGGACTATTGGTAGAATCAGGAGTAATGGAAAAAATAATTTCCGCTATGGAAGTTGCAGAACGGACTCATAGCCCTATTACTTACCGATTTTACGATTTGCTGGCCAAAGCTTATTTTCAAAACCAGAATGAGAAAGCATCGTTCAAATACTCGGGGCTGTATTATGAAAATCATCCATATAAAACTCATTCAGTTGTTAAACAACGTTACTATGATATTTCTTTTCTGCTGGCATCTCGATTAGGAGATGATCAGAAAATGAAGTTTTATAATAGCAAGGCCCGTGAACTGGCTGTTAAAATTGGTGACAGCCTTGCCATTGCCCGTAGCTACGATAATGAATCGCAGATTTATGCCAGGCAGAATCAGAATGAAAAATCTTTGCAATATAGTAGGTTATATTTCAATTATCTGAAAAAACATAACAACCTAAATGACATTGCTTTTAACAATCTGGCCACATCTTTTATTCGAAATAAGCAGCCCGATTCAGCAATCAAATATTATCGTGAGGGTATTGAACTCGAAAAAAAGAATCTGTTTAAAAAACGAAAAGGACTGTATTACAACGGCCTTAAAGATGCCTATGTACTAAAGGGAGATTTTGCCAGGGCGATGGAGGCTGCAGATTCTGCTTATACTATCGAACTCAGGAATTTTCAGGCAATTGAAGCGGTTAAAATTGCGGAATTGCAGGAGAAATACGAAACTGAAAAAAAGGACCAAAGTATTCAAGAACTAAACGAGCGAAATAAGTTAAACGAAGCCGCTATAAAGCAGCAACGCTGGACGCTTGTTTTACTCACATTGATTTTTTTGAGTATTTTTCTTTTCTTTTATATTCTTTACAATCAACAGCGTTTAAAGCAAAAAAACAGATTACTAAAATCTGAGAACCAAAGACTAAATATTGAACAAAAGTTGTTGCAAACTCAACTAAATCCACATTTTATTTTTAATGCAATTGCGAACCTTCAGAGTTTAATAGCCTCGGGTCATGTTGAAGAACCTGTTTGTTATCTTAACTCATTTTCTAGTTTACTGCGAGGAGTTTTAGAGCAAAACAGAAAGGATTTTATTGAGTTAAGTGAAGAATTAAATTCCTTAAATAACTATATCCGACTTCAACAAATGCGTTATGTAGGTGTGTTTGATTATCAGATAATTGTAGATGAAGGTTTAAATCTTGAACACATACTTATCCCTCCAATGCTTATACAACCCTTTGTAGAAAATGCCATAGAACACGGTTTTAGACTTATAAGTCATAAAGGCATGTTAAACATCTCATTTAACAAGGTAAATGAGATGTTATTCATAAGTGTGGATGACAATGGCAGTGGACTCAGAAGTAATGATGTAAACAAACAAAAGAAGCAATCCTTAGCCCAGGTTATTTTGAGAGAGCGATTGGCACTACTTTTTTCATCACATGAGCAAAGTGCAAAATTTACGGTTAACGATAAAAAAGAAGGCCATGGCGTAATCGCTGAAATCACAATACCCTTAATTGAAGAATAAAAGACGATAAAAATGAAATTATATATCCTCGAAGATGAAGTGCGAATTATGCAGCATATTTTGCAGATTGTAAAAAAAATCAGCTATCTCGAAGTAGTAGGCGTCACAGATAGAGTTTCGATAGCTGCAATCGAGATACCTGCATTGGCACCGGATATTATTCTTGCGGATATCCGGCTAAAGGATGGTGATAGCTTTCACCTTTTCGATGAGATCGGAATGAATGATTTTCAGGTAGTTTTTCTTACTGCTTATGATCAGTATGCAATTCAAGCATTGAATTTAGGTGCTTTCGGCTACCTGCTTAAACCTATAGATGAGATTTCTTTAAGTGCAATTTTTAATAAATGTTTTCATCATCGGGAACAGGAAAGCTTTAGTCAGCAGCAATTGGCCATTGCCAAAGCACATTACCTTGCACAAGGAGTAGGCGCAGCCAGACGTGTTGCACTAAAAAGCATCGAATGCATTGAAATCGTTGCGATAGATGACATTGTGTTTTGTAAGAGTGATAAAGGATATACAACCTTTTATTTAATAGATGGAAGAGAAATACTTGTTTCAAAAGGGCTAAAAGAATATGAGAGCTCACTTACCCCATTCGGTTTTTTGAGGTGCCATCAATCTTATCTGGTAAATTTTCAATTCGTTAAAAAGTATTACCGTGAGGGTTACTTACTGATGGAAAATAAAGCACAGATATTGGTCTCAAGCCGAAAAAAGGAAGAGGTGTTAAAGTATTTAGAGAATATTGCTTAGTTCGATAAACTCATATCTGTTTGTTCGGAATATACCGGCTAATCGGCCCTCACAAACCATTCATCATAAGCCGCCTCTTGCCCATTTCCATCTGTAAGTATGCCGGATGTATGGAGCTTACCGTTTTCAAATTTTAAATCAAATTTTGCTTTCATGCTCTTAAAATCCTTGTATGAAGCAAAACTAATAAACTCTTCATAAACACCATTTTTTAAGGTGTATAGGCCACCCGCACAGGATACTACAAGCTTCTGGTTATCTGCCTTTGGAATAGCCTGTTCACGTATGACTACAACCATGCCCGGAGTAAATACTTTGCGCATGCTTGCCGAGGTGCTATCTGCAGTAAACACGCTGCCATCAGGATTATTTACCCGCTGAGATATTACTCTCCAGGTCCCGGTTAGTTCTTTGCTTTGTGTCGGAACTTCAACCTTGCTATACCATTCATCGTAAGTGGTGATGATTCCATCAGCACCCGAAAGGGTACCAACTGTATGCATTTTGCCATTTTCCATTGTCAATTTAAACTTCACCTTTAGGTCCTTATAGTCTTTATAGGAAGCAAATTCTGTAAACTCTTCATAAACGTCGCCATTTAAAGAATAATGGCCGCCGGCACAAGAAACTACCATTTTTTGATTGTCTAATTGTGGTATTCTTCTTTCGCCGACATTAACAAACATGGTTGGCGTATAAACCTTTATCTGATTTAAAGCGGCACTATCGGAAGTAGTTACACCGCCTTCAGAATTTATAATTTTTTGAGATACCAATCTCCAGGTCCCTTCAATGTTAAGCCGGGTTTGCCCAGATGAATTTAGGGAGAAGATCACTAATATAGCGATGGTAAGAGAGATAATTTTAGCGTTCATACTTATATTTAGTTTCTCTAAGATAAGAATCTTATTTAATGAAAAGATGATCTTGCCAATAAAGGCCTGTCACTTGTGTAACTGCTCCCGGGTAAAAACAATGAGCTAAAAAATGGATGATATTGAACATTTTATAAAATGGATAAGTTGGCAATCTGAAAAAGAAGGAATCATGCTTTTAATGGAATGGAATATGAGAATATGGCGCCATTTGGTTCTGCATTCTGTGCCCAAATTCGACCCCCAAGTTTTTGAATAAAATCTTTGCACATGGAAAGGGCTATCCCCGCTCCATGTTGTGTAGATGAACCGAAGTTACTGGATACTGAAAATAGTTTACTGAGCGTCTGCTCATCCATTCCGCGGCCTTCATCTGTTATGGATATAGTAATCAAATGATCGTCCTGTGTGCAACTAATTGTAATTGTCCCACCCTCAGGGGAGAATTTAGCGGCATTAGACAGTAAATTTCGATTAACGAATTGTAGCATTTCCTTATCCGATGTTGCAATTACGTATTTTGGTATTTGGTTTGACAATGTTATCTTTTTTGGAATCATTTGCGGCATAACAATGTCAGCCGATTCACTAAAAAGGTCATGCAGTACTAGTGTTTCAGCTTTATATTGATAACCGGACAATTGTTGTTTGATCCATTGCAATATGATGTCGAATGACTCCAGCATATCTGAAGCTCTCTTTTCTATATCACCATAAAACTGTTCCATTTCCTCTTTCGTAAATTCTGGATTGTCCTTCATTAAACCAGCAATGCTTATTGTAGAGATAAGTGGAGTTCTGAAATCATGTGCTAAAATAGAGAAGAGTTTGTTTTTGAATTCGTCCGTTGCCTGTAGGGTCTTATTTTGTTCCAATATTTGCCGGTTGAGTTTTCCCAGCTCACTTTCATGTTTACGCGAAACCTGGTATAAGCGATACATGAAAAGGAGTAGAAATAAACTGACTACACAAATGGACACCAGCAGCCATATTTTGGTCTTGCTATTTTTATTTATGATACTTAAAACAGCATTATCACCTTGTATGATATTGTATTTAATGTAATCTCCAACAAATTTTTTCAAATTCTCATTCTCTTCGGCCATTGTGGTTTCCAGTAGCTTCTGAACGCTGATAATTTTATCCTTATTGCCCAATAATTCAGTAAAGCTTAAAACATCCTGCAATAATGGGATCAACGCCACTACATAACCGTTTTCTTTAGCCAATTGATAACTACTCCATGCATAATGCAAAGCACTATCTGGTTGGTTTTTATAATATCGGGCGTAGGAATTCAACAAGTAAATTTCCTGTTCATTAAGCTCATATTTTCGCGCTTCAGCTAAGGCATCAGCCAGCACCTTTAACGATTCTTTAATACGACCTTTTTTTAGTAGAAAATCGGATTCTAACTCCTTTACTCCAATTAGCATTCGGTAATCATTATACCTGGAAGCAATTTCCCGAGTTTTATTTATATAGTACTGACTACTATCATCAGAAAGAGTTGAATTAGCCATGCAATAATTGGCATACGCCAGGCTCATAATACTGTCTTTACTTCCTGTTCGAATGACCTGTCTCAAAAGATTAAGAGCTTTTGTAGAATCATTAAGACTTCCATATACATTGCTCATATTTATTGTTACCTGACTAACGTTTGCGCTGTCCTTTTGAGCGCTATAAGCAGACAATGCTTGGGTTAATAGTTGAAGAGATTCCTGGTACATCCCCCTCATAGCGAAAATAGTCGCTATAACATTATCAGCATCTGCTACTCCTTTCGGATATTGTAACCTAGTGGCCATCTCTTTGGCCTTTATACTATAATAAAGAGCGCTATCCAGATTCCGCATATGATAGAGCATTCCTAAGCGGTTTATGGAATTGATATAACCGATACTGTCTTTAACAGAAGACAATTTCTGTTTCTCTGCTCTTATTAAATTGGATTGTCCTTGTATTGTGCCATAACAAAATAGTAGGACCGGCAAAAAGTAAGGCAATAGTTTTGGTAAGCGCATGGTGAAAATAGGAATAGATCAAACTAATTTAGTTTTTAATTTAAATAAACTCAATTGAAAATAGACTTATTCATTTCATTTATTTATAGATTGCGCCTTGAGATGGTTACAGAATTTGCATCCGTTTATTTAATAGCGGTCTATAGGTGTCAGATACAGGAATCATAGTGTGATTGACGATTAATGTGCCCCCCTCAATGGAATCTATTTTTCCAAGGTTAACAATAAAAGACCTGTGCACTTTGAAAAATGTATTTTCGGGTAATTTTTGTTCTACAGATTTCAAGGATGAATGGATAGAGTAGTTGGTATTTGAAAGGAAAATTTTTATATAGTCTCCCTTAGCTTCAAAGTATAAAATATCAGATAATTTAATTCGTTTAATGATATTTGAATCTCGGATAAACACAAATTCATCTGCTTCATTTGCAGCCTGCTTTTTGGTTTTGATCAGATTTCGAGCCTTTTGTACCGCTTTCAAAAACCGAACAGATCCTATTGGTTTTGTTAAAAAATCAACTACGTTTAAATCAAAAGCTTCTATAGCATAATCTATTTGAGAAGTACATTCTGGGCATCTCAATATCTAAAAAAATGATATCAATATCGTTGTTAAGAATAATCTGATGGGCTTCGGCGGCATTTGTACATTCACCAACCAAGAATAAGGATGGGTCTAAAGTTATTAATTTCTTTAAAACGGCTCTAAATACCGCCTGGTCATCTACAATTAAGCAATTCATCAGAAATAATCTATTTATTAATCCAATATACGTTAATATTTCTATTCAGTAAAGGTACAGCCCGTATTAAACATCACTATAAATTATAACGCTTCAAATCCCCATTTCGACGACAGAATTTGCCTTTCTATCTCCTTTTCGTTTCGCAGATCGTGTTTCAGCAATAGTTTTGATTAATCAATTCACAAAAATATAAGCTATTATGAAAACTATTAAAAACTTTATCATCGTAATTATTTCAGTATTATCTGTCCAATTAGCCAGTGCTCAGTCCATTTCAATGAAAGATCCTGTTAGTTTTAAACTAAAAAATGGGTTGACCATAATTGTTGCAGAGAATGGGGAAAGTAAAAAAATATTTGCAGGTTTTACAGCAGATGAGCGAGCAACTGAAAGCAGTAAATCTGGTGTGCAAGAAGTATTTAACGTTATGATGAATTTCAGCGATAAGGGCGGTAATATAGCTGCAAATACCTCCGATTTTGCTGCCACCTTAATGATATTCTCAAAATCAATACAGGAACCTGCCTTAAACCAAACTTTTTTTGAAACAGCCTTAGCAAAAGTAATTACTAGTGTGAATGCGAAAGACCGCTATTATCCCGAAACAATTACAGAGGCATCACTTCAGGCTATAACTTTAAACGATATCAAAGCATTTTATAGTAAGAATATTATTCCTTCAAATGCATATCTGACTATTGTGGGCAATATCTCTGTCTCCGAGGCTAAAGCTTTAGCAAAGAAATCTTTTGGGGAATGGAACAACCGTTCTAACTCGGAACTATTGGCTACCAAATAGCCTAAATTTAATGGATGAGTTATTGATTAGCTGTACAGAATTATTTTTTTGCAGCTTTTCCTGTTATGGTATATACAGGTTGATATGAGATTGGATTTAGGCTAGGGCTTTATTTGCATTAAATCAATTCATTACAATAGAGCAATAGGGCTTCGTGAATCGGCACCGCATTCGGGAATATGTTGGTGCGTGCCACATTTGGTAAATATGGTGTTTTGGTGTTTATCCTAATACTTACTTTACCGGCTTATATCGAGGAAGGTTTGTGGGATGGTTTTATATGGAAGGAACACACCAACGTATTTTCTATTTTCTCTTCCCTGCCACAAATAATGGACATCAGTATACTAACTTTTCTAGTCCCTTTACTTGCACTGTCACAAAGTACGCATTATGTACTGGATGGCTTTATTTGGAAATTGAAAAGCAGTGAGGGAAAATAGCCTAAAACATCCGCTCATTTTTTCTTGTAAATCTCCATTATGATCGATAAAATGACCTCTAGGTGTTGCAAGGGACTCCCAGCTACCCCGCATAGACTTAGGTGTTGCAAGGGACTCCCAGCTACCCCGCATAGACT
>NZ_JBFTIZ010000095.1:0-17095 GCF_056395165.1 Pedobacter sp. 10L46_2 | reverse complement strand
AGCCGCTACTACTCTATCTTTAAACACCATTTCTTTAAAACTATACACGCAAAGTTAACCTTAATAAAAAGGCATCATTCCTTTAATTTTCAGATAGTACATTTTTTTGACACTACTCCTCTTCAAAGTTCAAATCGCGACTATAAGTCTCATCCAAATTATACAAACCGATGTATGCAAGTCCTACTGTTAATACTGCCAGACAAAGTGCTGCGTTGATAATTCCCATTCTTACCACTAAAAACTGAAATAAAAGCGTAACCAGGATTAGCGATCCTCTTACCATATTTGGAACACTTGTAGTTACTGTGGCACGCAGGTTGGTTCCAAATTGTTCTGCTGCAATAGTTACGAATACAACCCAATATCCTGTGAACAAACCGAAAAATACGCACAATATATAAAAACCAGTTGCTGTCCATCCTGTGTTTAACAGATATACCAGCATGGTGCAAAATGTTAGGGTAATAAAGATAAAAACGATCTTTTTACGTGTTTTGAAAAGCTGACTTAAAGCACCGCTTAAGAAATCACCTAGTGAAATTCCTATATAGGTAAACATTACACCCTTTCCGTTGTCTAGAACATCCACGGCCTTTAATGCTTTTCCAAATTCAGGGGCTATGCCAACCAGAATCCCTACTACAAACCATAGCGGCACAGCGATAATGATACAGCTTAAATATTTAGAGAAGCGCTTCCAGGGATAAAATAGCATGAAGAAGTTTCCTTTGGTAACTTCTTTTTTAGACATTTTTTCGAATAATCCAGATTCAAAAACACCAAATCTTAAAAGCAATAACACAATACCCAGGCCTCCGCCCACAAAAAATGCAGTTCTCCATTCAAAAAGATCCCCAACTATATATGCTGCTACTGCACCCATAAGGCCAATTCCCGCCACCAACATGGTTCCATATCCCCTCTTTTCCTTACTCATGCTTTCGCTTACAAGCGTAATACCAGCACCGAGTTCTCCTGCTAAGCCTATTCCTGCAATAAATCTTAACGCCGCATATACCGGAATGCTTGTCGCAAATCCGTTCGCAATATTAGCAAGGGAATACATGATTATGGAGCCAAAAAGTACAGACAACCTTCCTTTTTTATCTCCGAGAATACCCCAGAATATACCTCCAATAAGTAGCCCCGCCATTTGCCAGTTCATCAGATAAAGGCCTGTTTCGGTAATTTTGTCTGTCGGAACTCCTAATGACGATAAGCTTTTGTTTTTGATAATAAGGAATAAAAGAAGGTCGTATATGTCTACAAAATAGCCTAGGGCGGCCACCAGGATTAAAAAAAATACACTTTTATTCTGTTTGCTGTTAATCATACAAAGTTTGTTTGGTTGCTGAAAATACAAACAAATTTTATTTATGATAAAACATTTTGATAAAAAAACATGTATCGAAGAATTTAGCCCCGATACATGTTTGAATTATTGCTCGTTATTTACCTAAGATTTCTATTACTAAGGTTTTACAGTTGTATCTGGAGGTAATTTAGTAGTGTCAGCCGGAACTGTTTTAGCAGTATCCACGGGTTTCATTGTTGTGTCTGTTGAGGTACTATCTGAAGTACCTGATACATTCTTCGTTGAGTTGCATGCTGAAGTGGCTATTATAACCGAGCCCGCAAAAGCAAGACTTAAAATTAACTTTTTCATAGGATTATTTTTATATAAGTACTGGACAATCAACAAGGTCAACCCATAAAAGTTTTAAATAATTTAAAACTGGTTAGTTAAAAACACAAAAAAAGGCCTTCCTGTTTTACCAGAAAAGCCTTTAAAAAATTAACAATTATTTATTTTTTTGGCATCAAAACACCGTCTATTACATAAGTTACACCGTTACTGGAAATTACATCTGGAATAGTGATTTTGGCATCGTTAACCCACCATTCACCGTTTTTCTCAGTTAGCTTGATTTTCTGACCCTGAACCGTTGTAAGCTCCATTCCATTTTTTAAATCAGAAGATTTATAGCTACCCGAAACCACATGATAAGTTAGTACATTGGTAAGATCTTTTTTCATTTCCGGTTTCAATAAATTATCAACCGCACCTGCAGGCAATTTAGCAAATGCTTCGTTTGTAGGTGCAAACACCGTAAATGGGCCTGTTCCGCTTAGCGTTTCAACCAGTCCGGCTGCTTTAACAGCTGCAACCAATGTAGTATGATCGCTTGATCCTAAAGCATTTTCTACAATATTTTTAGACGGAACCATCACGGCGCCACCAACTTTAACCCCATTTTCGGTAGCTATAGTTGTGTCAACAACAGACGTGTCCATCATTGAACTATCGTTCATTGTATCGGCAGTTTTAGAAGAATTACAAGCAGAAACAAGAGCCAGTAATGCCACCCCTGCGCTTAAACTTAAAAATTGCTTTTTCATAAAATTTAGTTTTGTTGTTTTAGATTTTCGTTTTATTTAACATATAAACGAGAATAACAACAAAGCAGATTTTTATTGATGCATTTTTAATTTATCGAGCAATTCAGGAGAAACATTTTCTGCGTAGGCACCGTAAGCATCAATTAATACCCCTTTTAAATTACCTACCGGAGATGATATGGCGTAGATCACGGCACTATCGTCTGGGTCGTTCATGCCTTCAAACCTGTAAAATTCATCAATCTCAAACTCCTCAGGCATCAATTTCATGTCAATTGCTTTACACTCCAAGAAGTCAGAGTTAAGCGTAAAATCGTATTCATAACCTCGCTTCTCAAGGTCAGATACAGCTGCTGTAAGGGTATCGTATATATACATACTCTAATTTACTAAAAATTTACTTTATCCTGCCACATAAAATTTCATAGTTCAATAAACTTTCTGATATTTAAGCATCATGGTTGTATCAGAGAAAACCCTTAAATGGGGATTGTGCTTGTACCCTCCTATGCTGTTCCAGCGCATATGGGTTAAAAGATTTCATAAAGGATTTAGAGGAGTTGATGTAAAAATTAACAAGAGCATTTTTAATAAGAATTATAACGGCTCTATATTTGGAGGTACTATATATGCTGCAACTGATCCATTTTATGCATTGCTGTTTGATCAGCTGCTCCAAAGAGAAGGATTTAAGGTAAGGGTTTGGTTAAAAAGTGCTTCAATACAGTATTTAAAACCTGGTCGGGGCAATTTATACTTTACGATAAAAGTTACAGATGATATGTTGAATGAGGCTATTGAGACTTTAAACACTTCTGGGAAATTTATAAAAGCCTATCCAATGGAAATAACCAATGCTGAAGGTGAAATATGCGCCACAGTATTAAACGAAGTTTACGTTAGGAACCTTCATCAGGGCGAACAACCAAGAATAGCTTATTAAATTACCATTCGCTTAAGAAAATATACAAATGAATATCAGGAAACTAATTTTGCAGGGCGAAGGAACTACACTGGATTTCAAAAAGCGTTATATGATCACCAAGTCTGCCCATCAGTTCTGTAAACCTGCAATAGAACCTGAATTTGAGGAAATATATATTGATGACAAATTAGTATTGGTTGTGAAAATTGCCGAAAGTGATACTAAACCTCATTATGCGCTTGATGAAAATAAAAAATGGTGGGTTTATTATCGGGTAAATGATAAAAGCATTTTGGCCAGCAAGATCATCGTTGATGTGATTAAAAAAAGTAGTAAAGTCAACGGCCAGTTGATTACTTATACAGAGCAGGAAAAGAAATTATTTGAGCATCTTAATCTTGAAGGGAGGATAACGCTTAAGCAGTTTAGTAAGCTTACACGCAGCTCCTATCGGCAAGCTCAAAAGATATTGGTAAGCTTAATTCTAAGTGGCGTTATAAAACCTCACACGTCAGATAAGGAAGAATTCTTTACTACTGTATAAAAGGTGGCTATGTTTTCATAAATCACAACAAAATAACCGACTTTTGCTAAAATGTTGAATACCTTATACACTAAGTACAAACCTTATTATTCTGATAATTTACGATTGGCAATGCCTATTGTTGTTTCTCAGCTGGGCCATACCCTTGCACACCTGGCAGACAGTGTTATCGTTGGTCATTTTGCTGGAACAATTCAGCTTGCTGCTGTATCATTAGTGAATAGTCTGTTTATGCTGATCCTGGTTTTAGGTATGGGGATAGCTTATGGATTAACACCTCTGATAGCTCAAGAGAATGGCCGTAAAAATTACGATGAATGTGGTAAGCTGCTTTCTAATAGCTTAATTATAAATTTCTCTATCTCTTTATTGCTATATGCCTTTGTTCATTTAGGGACTTTGATGGTAATAGATCATATCGGGCAGTCGCCCGAAGTTGTTGCTTATGCAAAACCGTATCTGGGTTTGCTTGGTTTCTCTATTATCCCGTTAATGATATTTCAAACTTTCAAACAGTTTGCCGAAGGATTGGGCTTTACAAAACAAGCAATGTTCGTGTCTATCTGGGGTAACGTGATTAATATTATTTTGGGAGTCATTTTTGTTAAGGGGATGTTTGGCATAGCTCCTATGGGCGTAAAAGGTGTAGGCCTAAGTACTTTGATAGATCGTACGGTTATGGCTATAGTAATGACTATATATGTTTTACGGTCAGCTGTTTTTAAGGTTTATATTAAGCAATTTAAGGCCACCTTTTTTGATAAGGTAAGAGCATTTAAAATTGTTAAAATTGGTGCGCCGGTTGCACTGCAGTATTCCTTTGAAATTAGTGCTTTTAGCGGAGCAGCTATACTAATCGGAACCATAGGGGCTGTAGAACAAGCTGCCCATCAGGTAGCTATAAACCTTGCCTCTATTACCTATATGATGGCGAGTGGAATTGCCTCTGCAGCTACTATTAAAACAGGCAATAACTTTGGGAAAAGCAATTTTAAAGACCTTAGGCAATCAGCCATTGCAAGTTACCACGTAATACTTTTGTTTATGACTGTTACCGCATTGTTTTTTGTACTGGCAAATAACCTACTGCCCTTTCTTTATACAGAAGATAACGCCGTAATCAGTATTGCCGCTCAGTTACTTATTATTGCAGGATTTTTTCAATTATTTGATGGTACCCAGGTAGTAGGTTTAGGGGTTTTAAGAGGTATTGGAGATGTGAATGTTCCAACCATCATTACCTTTATTGCTTACTGGGTAATTGGTATTCCGTTGGGTTACTTCCTTGGTATAAAGCTCAACATGGGCGTTAATGGTATTTGGTACGGGTTAACGTTCGGATTGCTCACAGCCTCCATCCTATTGTTTATCAGGTTTCAAAATAAGACCAGAATTTTGCTCGCTAGGGTATCTGCGTAAATAAAAAAATAAAAATTTTGTTTATTCATTAAGTTGCGCTAATATTGTCGACTAATTCGATAGATTTAATATGAGCAGACAATAATGAGCATACGCGAAAACCAGATTAGAATTGCCGTAAGCAATAAATTACAAGAAAAGAAGTGGAAACGGATAGCTTATATATGTCTATTTATATTGGCAGCCTTGTTTATCGGCATTGCCATTTATAATAATGTTACTTATCAGGATGCCTTGGCATTTGGCGAAGAACTATACGCACAGTTAGACGATAAGTTTTTATGGATGCTTGTTGTCGGGTTTATGGCGCAAATGGTTGATGGTGCTTTGGGAATGGGCTATGGCGTAATTTCTACTACCCTGCTGTTGTCTGGTGGCTTAAATCCGGCAGTTATTTCTGGGAGTATTCATACTGCCGAAATGTTTTCTAGTGGAGCATCTGGTTTTAGTCATTATCGTTTTGGTAACGTAAATAAAAAACTTTTTAAAACCCTGTTAATTCCAGGTGTGCTGGGCGCAATTGCAGGTGCATTATTACTAGGATATGCCGGAGATGCCTTTTCGGTATGGATAAGGCCGGTAATTTCTATATATACATTATTACTTGGGATCAGGATATTAACTAATGCATTTAAAGAAAAACAGAAGCCTCAAAAGGTAAAACGTGCAGGCTGGCTGGCTGGAGCCGGAGGTTTCTTGGATTCGTTTGGTGGCGGTGGCTGGGGGCCATTAGTTACCTCTACCCTAATTTCTAAAGGCCGTACACCTAAATATGTAATCGGCTCTGTTAGTTTAACCGAGTTTTTTGTAACCATGGCAAGTGCAGTTACATTCTTCTTTATTCTTGGCGTTAGTCATTGGCAATCTATACTTGGATTAATTGTTGGTGGAATAATAGCTGCCCCATTAGCTGCTCGTTTAGTAGGTAAACTTCCTATTAAAAAGATGTTTATAGGAGTTGGTATTATAGTAATTATATCGAGTTTGCGCATCATTTGGATGTTTATAGATAAATTAACCTAAGAATCTTAGTTGCTTAATATAACCTGGAAAAATATTCCATAAATTTATAGTGTATAAGGAATCTTAAAAGCACGCTCCAAATGAATGTTAAATTAAATTAATAATGGAACAAAGTTCAGCTGGAATTGAAAAATATCATTGCCGTAGATGCGCTAAACCACTAGATTATCGAATTCCACGACAACAAATCGTAAAAACAATACTGTTTTGGGTACCACTTAAAAGGTATAAGTGCACTTCATGTGAAAAAAAGCAATATATAATCGCTAAAAAATAAAAGGGTATTGAAGATATTTCATTACCCTTTATATTTTCTTAGGCAATTCCTTAGCTGTGCTCTACCTTGTAAATAGTGGTTTGAGTGTATGTTTCACCAGGCCTCAATACAGTGCTTGGAAATGCAGGAATATTAATCGCATTTGGATGATGTTGCGTTTCTACACAAAATCCTCCAAAAGGTTCGTAATTTCTTCCTTCTTTGCCGTGCTTCACATTAAGGTATTTAGCTGTATATAAATGGGCAATTGGTTCAGTAGTATAAACAGATAGTTTTAAGCCTCCGGTTTGTTCAGTTGTTTCAGAAGCTAATGTGAGCTCACCATATTCTTTATCGAGTACGTAGGTTTGATCGTATCCTTCGGCAGGATCCCAGTCTGCGTCAAATTCCTTACCACCCAAAAAATCATGATGAGTACCTTCTACAGGAATAAGTTTTCCTGTTACTACATAGTTGTCGTCTTGTTCAAGATAGTTGCTTGCAGGCATTCTGTGGTGATGTTTCCCTACTGAACCACCAGTTGGGGAAAGATTAAAATAACCATGATGGGTTAAGTTAATAGCTGTTGCTTTGTCTGTTGTTGCTTTAAAATCAAGAATCAGCTCGTCCTCATCAGTTAACTTAAAAGTTAACTGAATGGTAAGGTTTCCTGGGAAGTTCTCTTCGCCATCCGGACTTGTGTATTGAAGTGTTACGCTTGGGTCAATGGTAGACAAGACCTCCCATACCCTCTTGTCATAACCCATATCGCCACCATGCAGGCAGTCTCCTCCTTTTGCTTGCGATAGCTGATAAACCTCTCCATCAATAGTAAATCTGCCATTTTTAATTCGATTGGCATATCTGCCAATAACAGCACCTAAATAGGGATAATTTGCTAAATATTCTTCGCTTAAGTATTGATCAAAATCATCAAATCCCAATACGATATCCTGCTTTTCTCCATTTTTATTGGTTACTATAAATTTACTTATTATAGCCCCATAATTGTATATTTTGACATATGTTCCCTTAGTATTTGTTAATTCTACACCAAGTACTTCTTTGCCATCTATAATTTTACCTGTCTTTACTAGTTTAGTCTTCATTTATATATAATAAAATGCATTTTATGTTGAATTGAACTTACTCGATTCGGTTCATAGTTGTATATTTAGGGCCAGGTATTTTTGGATCCACTCGTTTGTCAAACAATACTATAAATACTTTATTAAAACTAAAACATTAATTTAAAATATTACAATGAAAGCGGAATTAACCAATAAATTCTTTGAAAAGTATGAACAACAACCAACAGCACATTATTTTACTCCAGGTCGCGTAAACTTAATTGGCGAACATATAGATTACAATGGAGGCTTGGTAATGCCTTGTGCAGTTACGTTAGGAACCTGGTTAATTATTGCTCCAAACAACGACAACGTAATCAGATTTAAAAGCTTAAATTTTGAGGAAACTGCACAAATTGAACTGAAACCATCTTATACTAAAACTGGTTCTGAGTGGTTCAACTATCCCCTGGGTGTTTTTAATGAAATTTCAAAGAAACATAAAATTCCGACAGGCTTGGATCTATTGTTTTTTGGTAATATTCCAATTGGTTCAGGTCTATCTTCTTCCGCTTCTATTGAAGTAGTAATGGCTTATGCTTTAAATGACTATTTTAAGTTAGGTTATGAGAAGATTGAACTACCATTGTTAGCTCAGAAAGTTGAGAATGAATTTATAGGTGTGAACTGTGGTATTATGGATCAATTTGCCGTTGCCTTTGGTGAAACTGATAAAGCCATAGTATTAAACTGCGATACCTTGAAATATAAGATAGTAGATTGTAATCTTGGAGATTATTCACTTGCTATCATCAATACAAACAAACCTCGTAAGCTGGCTGAATCTAAATATAACGAAAGAGTATCTGAATGCCAGACAGCATTAGCTCAATTAAATCAAGAAATTAAGCTTAATAATTTATGTGAACTAACAGCGGAAAAATTCGCTTTACATAGTCATCTAATTACTGACGAAACTGTTTTGAAGAGAGCGACTCATGTTATTAAAGAAAATGATAGGGTTAATTTAGCAGCTAAAGCATTGAATGAAGGTAACTTAGTGGAGTTTGGACGTTTGATGTATGCTTCTCATCAATCATTAAAAGATCTGTATGAAGTAACTGGAGTGGAGCTTGATACTGTAGTAGATTTCTGCTCTGATTATGAGCACGTTATTGGTGCCCGTATGACAGGTGCAGGTTTTGGGGGATGCGCTATTGCCTTGCTTAAAAAAGGACAGGAAGAAGATTTTGCCAAACAGCTTACAGACTATTATGTAGATCGCGTTGGATACCCTGCTGCAATTTATATTAGTGAAATTGGTAACGGTGCATCTGCTATTTAATGAAAAAGCTAAAGTTAGATGAGCTAAACCGCGTTGGTGTTGATGAATTTAAAGAACAAGAGAAGCTACCTGTTATTGTAGTACTTGATAATGTGCGAAGTATGCACAATATTGGCTCTGTTTTTAGAACGGCAGATGGTTTTGCTATCGAAAAATTATATCTGTGTGGAATTACGGCTCAGCCTCCGCACAGAGAAATTGAAAAAACAGCTCTTGGTGCCACCCAATCTGTAGAATGGGTTCATTTTGAAACAACTCTTGATGCTGTAGCATCTCTAAAAGCCGATGGGTATCGGGTTATTGGCATAGAACAAGCTGCAGGCAGCATCATGCTAAATACATATAAACCGAAGTCTTCTGAAAAATATGCTTTGATTTTTGGTAACGAAGTTAATGGGGTTAGTGATGAAGTGATGGCCCAGATTGATGAATGCATCGAAATTCCACAGTTTGGCACAAAGCATTCTTTTAATATCGTAATATCTGCAGGTATTGTGCTTTGGGATTTCTTTGCTAAATTAAGACTGTAAAATATTTCTACTTCAATATTATGGAGAACGGGTTATTAAAGAAAATATACTTCAAACCTGGTTTTAAGGTGTTATTGGCAAATGCGCCCAAAAATGGTACTGCTATTTTAGGTGATGTTAGCAGTATATCATTAGTGAACAATTCTGCTGACGATTTTAATGGTCTACTCCTTTTTGTAAAGGATAGCTCAGAATTAAACAGGGAACTCAAAATCTGGGCACCAAAAATAGATGACAAAAAAACAGTTTGGATTGCTTATCCAAAAAAGACCTCCGGAATAGTTACCGATCTGAAGATGGAGAAATGGAATGAACTGGAACTTTATAAACTTACTCCGTGTGCTTCTGCAGCAATTGACGACACCTGGACAGGTATTAGAATTAAACCAATTGATCAGGTAAAAGCATCTGGTGTTGGAAATAATGAAATTAAAAAAAATGAATTTTCTGAGTTTATAGATGTTGAAAATAAAAAAGTAACGGTGCCATCAGATTTGGCAAAGTTATTTTTGCAGCATCCGCAAGCACAGTCTTTTTTCGAGACCCTCGCCTATTCTCATAAAAAAGAATATGTATTGTGGATTCTTACGGCCAAACAAGAACAAACAAGGATAGGCAGATTGCAAAAAACTATTGAAATGTTACTGGTTGGTAAAAAGAATCCAACTATGAAATAGTCCTGACATTCAAAATTTGTATATCCCTTTAATTTGTGGTATGCGAATATTTTTACTATTTCTACTCTGTGCTGCTTTAGCAAGTTGTAACCATTTTGAGTTTAGTCCAAATCAAACTTTTGATAAAATTTCGTTAAAGGATGTAAACGCCACCAATCTGAAAAGATTGGGTAATGGTGCGGATGATGATACCGTAACTTTCGTTTTAACTGGCGATAGCCAGAAATCACGAGACGAAACGGTAAAGTTTTGTAAAGCCGTGAATGCTATTAAGGGGATTGACTTTGTAGTTCTGGCTGGTGATATTACTGAATTTGGTGTTTTAAAGGAAATGCTTTGGATTTCAAGAACTCTTGAAGATCTTCATGCTCCCTATGTAGCTGTTATAGGAAATCACGACGAAACAGCCCGTGGTAAGGAAACATTTCAGCATATGTTTGGCGAACTTAATTATTCTTTTATATACGGAGGTGTAAAATTCGTTTGCCACGATAGCAATAGCCGGGAGTATAATTTCAATGGTCAGGTGCCCAATATTCCCTGGTTAAAAAATGAATTGAAACCATCGCCCGGGATTAAAGGTTTTGTAGGTATTTCTCATGTGCCGGTTAATTCAGAAGATTTTGACAGCAAATTAATCAAGGATTATACAACCACACTTGCTCAAACTCCAGGCTTCCTGGCATCACTTAACGCACATACTCATAATTATAATCTCTTTTATCCGGATGATTCGGGTATTCCCTACGTGATCACAAGCGCGATGGCAAATAAGGAATTTTTAGTTGTACAAATTGTAAATAATAAGATAAGTTTTGAGAGAGTATATTTTTAAGTTCCGTTTCGTTTTTTTGCTGTTGGTTGCAAGTAGTGCTAAAGTATCTGCACAAAGTTTTAAATTCTTAATTCCTGATCAGGCAATTGTACAGTATGCCGGAAGTATAGGTTATTTTAGTGGAGGTGTTGGTTATGAACTGTTTGGTAACAAAAAAGGTAATTTAGATTTACTTTATGGATTTGTACCGGGTAGTAAAGGTGGGGTTTTGAATATAGCAACTGCTAAATTTGGCTATAAACCATGGGCTATTAAATTGAAAGAATGGGGGAAAATTTATCCTTTTAATCCTGCAATATTTGCTACTTATACTTTTCATAAGGAGCTGTCATTTAAATTTCCAAGCGGACAATATGCTCATGATTATTATTACTGGTCAGAAGCTTTGCGTCCGCATCTTGCTTTCAGTAGCGAAATTGAGCTGGATGCAAAAAAACTTTTGAAAAATACGGGTATCAGAGCAATTGGTCTTTATATAGAGGCAAATACGAATGATTTTTATCTGATCAATTATCTTCAAAATACATCTGCACTAACTGTAACGGATATTTTTCAGCTGGGAATAGGAATGCGTGTTAAGTTTTAAAATTAGAAACGCAGCAACAAACAAAAGGCTCCGGTATATTTACCGGAGCCTTTTGTTTGTTATAATATTTATACCTCTACTTAAGCGTATGGAATACCATCTTTTGATGGCAAACTACTGTGTCCCATTAAGTATTGATCTACTTTTCTGGCCGCTTCTCTTCCTTCAGATATTGCCCAAACTACTAATGATTGTCCACGGCGCATATCACCGGCAGCAAAGATCTTAGCAATATTGGTTTGGTATTTACCTTCTTCAGCTTTTACGTTTCCTCTGTTGTCAAGCTCAACACCAAGATTTTCAATTAATCCTTCCTTTTGAGGATGTAAAAAACCCATAGCTAAAAGAACAAGCTGACAAGGAAGATCACGTTCTGTTCCTGCTTTTTCTTTGAAGTTTACCGGGCGACCATTAGCGTCAATTTCCCATTCTACATCAACAACTTTTACAGCTTTCAGATTTCCGTTTTCGTCTTTGATGAACTCTTTGGTATTTACTCCCCATCCTCTTTCGCATCCCTCTTCATGAGAAGAAGTTACTTTTAACAACATTGGGTAAGTTGGCCAAGGCATGTTGCTGGTACGTTGTTGCGAAGGCATCGGCATAATTTCAAATTGAGTTACCGATTTTGCACCCTGACGGTTAGAAGTACCAATACAATCAGATCCTGTATCACCACCACCAATTACAATTACATCTTTACCGGTTGCTAATATAGCTTCACCATCAACTGCGAAGTTTTTAACTCGTTTGTTTTGTTGTTTTAAGAAATCCATTGCAAAGTGGACACCTTTCGCCTCTCTTCCTTTTGCAGGAAGATCTCTTGGAATGGTTGATCCACCAGCAAGAATAATTGATTGAAAATCTCTAAGTAAGGTATTCAATTCAACATTTACACCTACGTTTGAGTTACATTTAAATACGATACCTTCTTTTTCCATTAAAGCGATGCGTCTTGTTACAACATCTTTTTGTAATTTAAAATCTGGGATACCATAGTTAAGCAAACCACCTGGTGTGTCGTCACGTTCGTAAACAACTACCTCATGTCCGGCTTTGTTTAATTGAGCAGCAGCAGCTAAACCTGCAGGTCCTGAACCGATAACAGCTACTTTTTTACCAGTGCGGATTAGCGGTTGCTCTGCTTTAATATAACCTTTATCAAAGGCAATTTCAATAATGTGTTTCTCTATTTCCTCAATTGATACGGGTGATTTGTTAATTCCAAGTACACATGCTGATTCGCATGGTGCCGGGCAAATCCTTCCTGTAAATTCAGGGAAGTTGTTTGTGCTCAGTAAGATAGTGCTGGCCAGATGCCAGTCGCCTTTATATACAGCTTCATTGAATTCAGGAATCACGTTGCCTAAAGGACAACCCGACTGACAGAAAGGAACACCGCAATCCATGCATCTGGCTGCTTCTTTGTTAACTTCCTCCAGTTCAAAATTCTTTACGAATTCATTATAATGTTTTAAACGCTCTTTTGCATCTTCTTTTAAAGGAGCAGTTCTTTCGTATTCTAAAAATCCAGTTACTTTTCCCATTATTTAAGATATTTTCAGTTTGTTACTTTTGTTCATTAATACTGCTTTGTATTCTTTAGGGAATACTTTGATGAAATGTGCAGATTGTGTTGCCCAGTCGTCTAGCAAGAATTTAGCTACACTACTTTCTGTAAGCTGAAGATGTTTCTTTAATAAATGAGTGATACGTAGTTCATCCTGTTCATCAAGAGGATCCAGATCTACCATCTCTTTATTGCATTTGTTTGCAAAATCACCTTTAACATTATAGATCCATGCAATACCACCGCTCATACCAGCCGCAAAGTTGCTACCTGTATCGCCAATAACCAATACCTCGCCGCCAGTCATGTATTCACAACCGTGATCTCCAAGTCCTTCTACAACAGCAGTTGCACCAGAGTTACGTACCGCGAATCTTTCACCCGCCTGCCCTCTTACAAACAGCTCACCAGAAGTTGCACCATAAAGAGCCACGTTGCCGATAATGATGTTTTGCTCAGGTACATATTTAGTAGTACTGAAAGGGAAAATCGATAATCTTGCTCCCGAAAGTCCTTTACCTACATAATCATTGGCCTCGCCTTCAAGATGTAATGAGATACCTCTAGTAGCAAATGCTCCGAAACTCTGACCAGCAGAACCTTTGAATTTGAAATTGATGGTATCAGCAGGTAAACCTTGTGATTTGTATATTTTCGAAACTTCGTTTGAAAGCATGGTGCCAATTGCACGGTTGGTATTTTTAACTTCGAACTCCTTATATATAGGCTCTTTGTTAAATAATGCAGGCTGTGCAGCTTTGATTAATTCGTGATCCAGAATTTCTGATAATCCGTGATCCTGATCTTCTGTTTTAAATAAGCTTAATCCATTATCTGGTGCTTTATATAAAATTGCAGAAAGGTCAAGGTCTTTTTGTTTCCAGTCTTCCTGAGCTATTGCACGTACTTTTAATGCGTCAGATTGACCAACCATTTCTTCAACGCTTCTGAAACCAAGTTCAGCCATTGTTTCTCTTAACTCCTGAGCCAAGAAATAGAATAGGTTAACTACGTGATCCGCTTCACCTGTAAATAGTTTTCTTAAGTTAGGATCTTGAGTAGCAACACCAACAGGGCAAGTATTTAAATGGCATTTACGCATCATAATACATCCTGCGGTTACAAGAGCTGCAGTTGCAACACCCCATTCTTCGGCTCCAAGTAAAGTTGCAATTGCAATATCTCTACCTGTTTTTAGCTGTCCGTCTGTTTGTAACACAACCCTGCTACGCAAGCGGTTTTTAACAAGCGTTTGGTGCGCTTCAGCTAATCCAAGTTCCCAAGGTAAACCAGCATGTTGTATTGAAGTTAACGGAGATGCACCTGTACCACCATCAAATCCTGATACCAGAATTACATCAGCATGTGCTTTAGCTACTCCTGCAGCAATAGTACCAACACCAGCTTTAGAAACCAGTTTTACGTTGATTCGTGCTTCTCTGTTAGCATTTTTTAAATCGAATATTAACTGTGCCAAATCCTCGATAGAATAAATATCGTGGTGTGGCGGAGGAGAGATCAACCCTACTCCCGGAGTAGCGTGACGAACTTTTGCAATCCAATCATCTACTTTGTGTCCAGGTAACTGACCACCTTCACCAGGTTTTGCACCCTGTGCCATTTTAATTTGTAACTCATCTGCATTGGTAAGGTAGTAACTAGTTACACCAAAACGTGCAGAAGCGATTTGCTTAATTGCAGAGCGCATTGAGTCACCATTTTCAAGCACTTCATATCTCAACTCATCTTCACCACCCTCACCGGTATTGCTTTTTCCACCAATACGGTTCATTGCAATAGCTAATGTAGAGTGTGCTTCGTGAGAGATGGAACCGAACGACATTGCTCCGGTAGCAAATCTTTTAAAGATATTTTCAACTGGTTCAACCTCCTCTAAAGAAATAGCCGGGCGATTGTAACTGAATTCAAATAAACCTCTTATTGTATAAGCCTGGTTTGTTTGCTCGTTTACCAGTTTAGAGTATTGCTTATAAGTGCTGTAATCATTTTTCCTTGTAGCGTTTTGCAACAAGTGGATGGTTTGAGGGTTGAACAAATGCTGTTCACCTTTACGTTTCCATTTATAGTTACCACCAGTAGGTAAAATAGCATCCGGACGGTTAGCTAGTTTAAAGATCCTGTTGTGTTTAATCAACGTTTCTTTAGCTATTTCGTCTAAGCCTAATCCACCGATTCTTGAAACAGCTCCGGTAAAGTAGTTGTCTACTACACTTTTATGTAATCCAAGAATTTCGAATATCTGAGCACCATGGTACGATTGTAATGTAGATATACCCATTTTAGAGAATATCTTTAACAAACCATTGTTAACCGCGTAGATATAATTTTGGAATAATTTTTCTTTTTTCTCTTGAAGTTCAGTTTCAAAACCAGCAATAGTTTCTAAAGCCAGGTAAGGATTTACTGCAGTTGCACCAAAACCAATTAAAGTTGCAAAATGATGAACTTCCCAAACATCACCAGCCTCAACCACAATACCCACAGCACCTCTATATCCTTTACGGATTAAGTGATGGTGAACGGCTGAAACAGCTAATAACGAAGGAATGGCAGCATGCTCAGAATCAAGAGCCCTGTCAGAAAGGATAATTACCTGGAAACCATCTTCAACAGCATCAACAGCATAGCGGCAAAGCCTTTCGATACCTTTAGCTAATGCACCCGGGTTGCCATCTGCTCTGAAATAAGTTTGTAGTGTTTTGGATTGGAATACTCCGGTATCTATACTTCTTAATTTCTCAAGTTCAAGGTTGGTTAATATAGGATGTTTAATGCCTACACAATGACATTGCATTGCATTTTCTTCCAATATATTACCGTTATTACCCATAAAACCGGCTAAACTCATTACCACTTTTTCCCTGATAGGGTCAATTGGTGGGTTAGTAACCTGGGCAAATAACTGCTTAAAGTATGAGGCTAAGTGTTGTGGTTTTTGAGAAAGGATAGCCAAAGGAATATCAGTACCCATTGAACCAATTGGTTCTTTGCCGTCCTGAGCCATTGGTTTTAAGATTAGATCAATATCTTCTCTGCTATAGCCAAAAACCTGTTGGTATCTAAAAATAGACTCCTGAGACAGATTGCTAAATACTAATCTTGGATCAGGAAGTTCTTCCAGTCTGATTTGGTATTTATTGATCCATTCTGCCTTGCTCCATATCTACCACAAACATTTTTCCAGGAGTTAATCTTCCTTTCTCAATGATTTTGCTTTGGTCAAGAGCTAGTGCGCCAGCCTCAGATGCCATAATTACACGGTCATCCTCAGTGATGGCATATCTTTGCGGACGAAGTCCGTTTCTATCTAATGTAGCACCTATAAGGTTTCCATCGGTAAATGAAACTGCCGCTGGTCCATCCCAAGGCTCCATTAAAGTAGCATGGAATTTATAAAAAGCTTGTTTCAGTTCATCCATATCGTCATTACCATCCCACGCTTCAGGAATTAACATCATAAGAACGTGTGGTAAAGAACGACCAGAGTGAAGTAGTAATTCTACTATATTGTCTAAACATCCAGAATCTGAGTTAGACTCATCAATTACAGGAAGTAAAATATTTAATTCTTCAGGAGTAAAGTAAGAAGAAGCAAAAGATTTAACACTTGCTCTGAACCAGTTCAGATTACCCTGCAAAGTATTGATCTCTCCATTATGAGCGATATACCTGAAAGGTTGTGCCAGCCTCCAGGAAGGGAAAGTGTTTGTAGCAAAACGCGAGTGAACTAAACCAAAAGCTGAAACCACACGTTTATCGCTAAGCTCAGTAAAATAGCTTCTAACTTGCAGTGAAGTTAGCTGACCTTTATATACAATTGTTCTTGACGAAAAAGAAGCAATATAAAAGTCGCCATTAATACCTTTTACAGTATTATTAATTGTTTTAGAC
>NZ_JBFTIZ010000094.1:0-13092 GCF_056395165.1 Pedobacter sp. 10L46_2 | reverse complement strand
CGTTTTTATGCTACAATTCTGTTTGAAAACTCACCTTGGAATGCGGTTGAAGACGATTATAMATTTAATTGGGTTCAGGGCGCTTCCAATATGTCCTTAACAGGATATAATTTTCGTAAACTGGTTGACCCTGCAATCTATCGTCAACAGGTAGACAACCATGCCAATATAATTTTAATCCGTTATGCTGAGGTATTGTTGACCTACGCAGAAGCTAAAAATGAATTAAGCGGACCTGATGCTACAGTTTATGATGCCTTAGACGCAGTTAGAACGCGTTCAGGAATGCCTGTTGTTGATAGAGTAAAGTATGCAGGAAAAGATGCGCTTAGAGAAGTAATTCGTAATGAACGTAGGGTAGAGCTTGCCTTAGAGGGACAACGATATATGGATATTCGTCGTTGGAAAATTGCCCCTCAGGTAATGAAAACTATAAATAATATTAAAAATACTCAGGCTCAGGAAAGAACATGGAATGATAGATTTTATCTGATGCCTGTTCCGCAAAAGGAAGTGGATCTTTCAAAAGGAGTATTAACTCAAAATGCAGGATATAATTAATTAAAAGCATTTTCCTTAAACTATTAAAACGAGTGTCCTTATCATATGGACACTCGTTTTTTTATGCCCATCAATGTCGTAGTTATATAATCGGCATTACCGGTATAATTATCTAAAAAAAGAAATTCTTTTATAAATAATTATTCTCTTCCTAATAGGATTTAGCATGTATTTGTACTCATAATTTAATATTTAAGAGCCTGTAGGTGCAGGATGCCAGTCAGTATAGTACAGGTTGCTGCTCGATGAAACTATTAATATTATTGAAATAGCAACCAATAGTTTTCCCTCGAAAACGATTGTGCCTAACCAAATATAGATTTATTATGAGCTTTAATATCAGATCCTCTGCTGGTCTTTTATTGGTGCTGTGTGCCACTGTAACAAATGTTTTTTCACAGAAGCCACTAACCAATTATACTGCAACATTGCCAGCCACAGATGCTTTGGGCAGAAAACTACCCACATTTAATGAAGTAGGCAAAGAGAAAAGCGACAAATTTATTGGCCTGTTCTATTGGACATGGCATTATGCTCAAGCCAAGCTGAAACCAAATAATACGACTGCCTTTTTACAGAAACATCCCGACGCGCTTTACGATTACAAGCATCCGGCATGGCCACAAAACATCATGAATTTCTGGAATGAACCGCTGTTTGGTTATTACGTAAATACGGACAAATGGGTGCTTTGGAAGCATGCCGAAATGCTGGCTGATGCAGGTGTTGATATGATTATGTTTGATTGTACCAATGGAGATCTGGTGTGGAAGCCTGCGTATATGGCATTGTGTGAAGTGTTTTCAGAGGCTAGAAAAAATGGTATCCGTACCCCTCAGATCGCTTTTATGATGGGCTTTGGGGCATCAAAAGATACCAAAAGTGCCATTAGTCAGGTTTATAACGACCTATACAAACCAGGCCTTTATAAAGACTTGTGGTTTCAATGGAAAGGTAAACCCTTAATTATGGCTTACCCGGATAATATTGATCCCGAGATTAAGCACTTTTTTACTTTTCGTCCGGGACAACCGGTTTACAACAAAGGGCCTGAACGTAAAGATCATTGGGGATGGCTGGAGATATATCCTCAGCATGGCTTCGTAAAAAATGATGATGGAAGCTTTGAACAAATGACGGTTGGCACATCTCAAAACTGGACCAAGGAAAATGGTTTAAATCCAATGAACGCGAAAGGTGCATTTGGAAGAAGTTACACTAACAAAAATGGGCAAAATACAAATAAGGGCGCTCATCAATACGGGCTGAATTTTCAGGAACAATGGGACTATGCTTTAAAGCAAAACGTTGAACTGGTATTTGTTACCGGCTGGAACGAATGGATAGCCGGTAGATATGAAACCTGGCAGGATCAGCCAAATGCCTTTCCCGATCAGTTTGATACAGAACACAGTAGAGATATAGAGCCTATGAAAGGTGGTCATCAGGATAATTACTATTACCAGTTAATCGCTAACATCCGCCGCTTTAAAGGGATGCCTGCTCCTGAAAAAGCCTCTGCAGCAAAAACGATCGGCATGGATGGGAAATTCGATGAATGGCTTAACGTTAGGCCGGAATTTCTGGCGCATAAGGGAAATACCATCCATCGCGATGCTGATGGCTTTGCAGGTACACATTATACAAATACGACTGGGCGAAATGACATTGTAAAAGCCAAAGTAGCAAGAGATAACAAGTATGTCTATTTCTATGTAGAAACAGCAGATAAGCTTACCAATCACAAAGATCCTGCATGGATGCGCCTGTTTATAGATATTGATAGGGATAAAAAAACAGGATGGGAGGGATATGACTTTGTAGTGAATAGAAAATCTCCAGACCAAAAGGCTTTTTTGGAAAAATCCACAAAGGGATGGAATTGGAAACAGGTAGCGCAAGTCGATCTAAACTACATCGGTAATCAGCTTGAAATCCGTATTCCGAGAACATTCCTAACCTTAAAAAACGCATTAAATTTTGAATTTAAATGGTCTGATAACATGCAGACTGATGGTGATATTATTGATTTCCTGATCAATGGAGATGTTGCACCCTCGGGAAGATTTAATTATCCATATAAAGAAGATTGACACCAACAAAGCACACCTGAAACCTAACCTAATAAATCCAAATCAAACATTTCAAAAATGCTCATTATGAGGAAAAAACGACTATTCTCAAAGCTCTATTGGACTCCTTTGCTATTGCTGGCAATATGTAGTTCACTTAATGCTTTCTCACAGGAACAGATCACTGTCTCCGGAAAGGTATTGGATTCACTGGATCTTGGTCCCTTACCCGGGGTCACTGTTACGGTTCAGGGATCTAAGGTGGGTACCCAGACAAATGAAAACGGGACTTACACTATTAAAGCGCCGTCAAATGCCATATTGGTATTTGCATACATAGGATATATTCAAAAGAAAATAGCTGTAAACGGAAAATCAGCAATTAATGTAACTCTGGTAAATTCCGATGAGAAATTGGACGAAGTGGTTGTAGTAGGATATGGTCAACAGAAGAAAATTTCGGTAACAGGGGCAGTTTCTTCGGTCTCCTCCAGAGAACTTAAACAAAATTCTTCTGCAAGTCTTGCTAATGCATTGGCGGGTAAATTGTCGGGCTTAACATCCATTCAGTCTGGGGGTGGCCAACCGGGACGTGACGATGCAACTATGTATCTGCGTGGCGCCGCAACAACTAATACTAAAAGCCCTCTTATTCTAATTGATGGAGTTCCCCGTGATAACATACGGACCATTGACGCTAGCGAGGTCGCAACTATTTCCGTATTGAAAGATGCATCAGCAACGGCAGTATTTGGTGTTAGAGGAGCAAATGGGGTTATCCTTATTACCACCAAACGAGGTACGGAAGGTAAGCCCGAATTATCTGTCAATTTAGATCAGAGTTATTCATCATTTACTCGGGAACCAGAAAGGCTGCACTCTATAGACTATATGAAGCTAAGAAATGAAGCTTCTAAAAACGACAACATATCGCCACTTCCTTTTAGTCAGGAAACCATGGATAAATACCTAAATCCTTTGGCAGGCTTAGATCCAAATGATCCCGACTATGCACAAAAAGCGGCAGTTCGAAAATACATGTATCCGGATCATGATTATTATCGTGAGTTTATATCCCGTTATTCACCGCAAACAAGAATTAATACCAGTGCAAGCGGGGGAACAGAAAGAGTATCCTACTTTGTAAACGCTGCATATCTTAATCAAGGGGGTAACCTTAAAACTGAGCCTAAATCGGTATTGGGTTATGATCCTTCCGCAAAAATGGATAGGTTTAATTTTAGGGCCAATCTGGATTATAAAGTCACGAACTCACTAAAGTCATTTTTAAATATAGGTAGTTATATAGAACAGATTAATATGCCTTCAGCATGGCTATATGGCGGAGGTGATACAAATTGGATGATGAGAGATTTATTGTATCAGGCCCAAACCATTTTGCCGATTACGCCGGGACCAACAACCATAGGTGGTTTTGGAATAGCGCCAGGTCAAATAGTAGATCCGGGATACTTAGACCGTTCTGCCTTTGAAATTATGAACAGATTTGGATATCGTAACGAAGTTAGATCTAACCTGAATTCCACTTTAGGGCTCGATTGGGATTTAAGTAGTTTCGTTACCAAAGGGCTAAGTGTTAAAGGGATGATCTCTTATGATTCTAAATCAACTACCGCTACCCAAGGCAAGAAAAGCGAGCGTCTTTATCTTGCCGAAGTTAACCCGGAAACTAATCAGTTAAGTTATGCGGTTAAACGTCCCGATGAAGAATTGCTTTCATTAACTAAGGGAGCAGATTCCCGTTATAATATCAATATGCAGGCCTCGGTTAATTATGCCCGAACATTTGCTGAAAAGCATGAGGTTGGTGCAATGATCCTTGGTCAACGCGATTATTGGGAAACCCCGGGTGGTGATATTCCTTTTAACGTATTAGGTATAGCAGCCAGGGCCACGTATGCTTATGACAATCGCTATCTGGCAGAATTTAACATGGGATATAATGGTTCTGAACAGTTTGCGCCAAACAAACGCTTTGGCTTTTTCCCAGCGGCTTCAATTGGATGGATTCTAAGTAATGAGCAATTCCTAAAAAATAATAAGACAATTACCAGTCTAAAATTACGTGCATCTTATGGCAAAGTAGGTAACGATCAAATGGGCGGTTACAGGTTTCTTTATCAAAGTAACATCACAGTTGGCGGTGGCCCACTTGGCAGCCTTGGAGGTGGAATAAATCAGGCTCTTCTGGCTAATCCAAATCTAACCTGGGAGGTCGCTGTAAAACAAAACTATGGTATAGACCTACAATTATTTAAGGATTTAAGTGGTTCCTTCGATTATTTTGTTGAGAAAAGAAGCAACATTCTGATCGAGCGTAACACTGTGCCTGAATTTCAAGGCGTACCCTTAAATTTTATTCCAAGAGTAAATATGGGATTGGTCGATAATAAAGGATATGAAATTGAGCTAACCTATAATAAATCACTCGCAAAGGACCTTTCTTTAATGGTTAAGGGAAATTATGGATATAACCATAACGTAGTTAAATTTATAGATGAACAGATCCGTGATGAATCTTACGCAACAAAATATAGATCTACAGGGTACTCAATTGGTCAAACCCTTGGATACAAAATAGATTACAGCAACGGAAATGGGTATTTCAATTCAAAAGAAGAACTTGACAATTATCTTGCGCATACCACTTATGGCTTCGGTACGCCAAGAGTAGGCGATTTTAAGTATGTAGATGCTAATGGCGATGGAGTGGTTAATGATAAGGATCAGATGGCCATTGGCTATAGCACCATACCCAGGGTTACTTACGGTTTTACATTGGGCCTTAATTATAAAGGATTTGAATTTACAGCATTCCTGCAAGGTGTAAGCAAGTACTCCAATAATTATTCTGATCAGGGAGTTTATGAAACTATAAAACTGGGTACTTATTTCGATTATCATAAAAATGCATGGACTCCGGAGCGATATGCGAACGGCGAGAAGATTACTTATCCGGCATTAAGCACATTGAACAATACGAATCACACGGCCAATGATTTCTTCATTATGGACCGTTCATTTATTCGTCTTAGAAATGTGGAATTAGCCTACACACTTCCCCTGGGAATCCTTAATAAAATTGGAGTTCAAAGATTAAGGGTTTACGTAAGCGGACAAAATCTTTATACCTGGGATCATTTAAAAATGGGCCATTTGGATCCTGAGAACAATGATCCTCTCGGATACCCTGTAACCAAAATGGCAAACTTTGGCTTAAATGTTACTTTCTAATCCCCAATACAAGAAGTTATGAAAACGAAATATATAGTTTTATTAATCGCGCTCTCCATGTTTTTCCTTGCTGCGTGTAAGAAAGCTTTGGATACAGCACCCGATGGCAAGATCACTATGGAGGAAGTCTTTGCTGATAACGAAAAGGTGAAAGCTTTTTTAAATACCTGTTATGCAAACATGCCCGTAAAAGGGACCAGATACTTTTTTTGGCAAAGAGGCCCCGTTAACTGGAGCGACGAATCCTGGGATACGGATGCGGAAGCAGAGTCGGGACTTATGAGTGGCCGAATGTACAATGGCAATGCGTCTGCCGGTAATCATCCCATAACCAATGTAAGTGGGGATAGTGGAAATGGAAATTATTGGGCAAACTATTGGAGCGCTATCCGCAACTGTACCATATTTATAAGCCGCATAGATAATGCAACGGTGGGCAATGAATCAGATAGAAAACGCTGGAAAGCTGAAGCACATCTTTTAAGGGCTTACTATTACTCAGAACTACTAAAATGGTTTGGCCCTTCGCTACCTATAGAACGTGAACCATATGATTTTTCAGGTGACTTTTCCAAAGTAAAAAGAGAGACTTATTATGATGTAGTTAAGTTTATCATGGAAGATTGTGATGTTGCACTTGGCACAAATGAATTGCAATGGAGAATTAACTCAGATCAGGAAGCTGGCCGTGTAAACAAAGCAATGGCAGAGGCCATAAAATCAAAAATGATCCTCTTTGCTGCGAGCCCATTATATAATGAAGGCAAAAATTATTGGGAAGAGGCTTATCAAGTCAACAAAACATCATTAGAAAATTTAAGAAAAAACGGCTTTGAGCTTTATAATAAGGTAAACTATCCACAAACTTATCTTTCAGATGTTGCATACCTCGGGCCAAACAAGAATGAAAAAACGGCCATCTATAATGAATATTTCACTCAGACAATGGGTTATGYATCCAGCGTAGATCATGAAACAATATATCAAAGTCGCGATGGGCAAGGTAATATCTGGAATATTGATGGCATTGGTGCACAGGATGGATACAAATCAGGAACCTGCCCAACGCAGGAGCTTGTAGATGCATATGAGACCATTGATGGGAAGCCAATTCTAAATCTTGCAAATCCATATCTTGATGATAAGCACCAGCAGCCAAACTACAATCCTGAAAATAAAACCTATGATCCTAAAAACCCATATGCAAACAGAGATCCACGTTTTTATGCTTCCATCTACTACAATGGATCGAAAAGAAAAGCATTCTGGAATTTTGCGGAAGTGCCTGAATCTATTGAAAATTATCCTGCACCAATGGGTAATAGAACAAGGATTATTGCAACTTATGTCGGTGAACCGCAAACCGGTATTCATGCTTCTACCAGAAAGGCAACCCGTACAGGCTACTTCGAAAGGAAATTCCTGCATCCAAACTCGGGTAATGATAATCCTGTGGGCGGTGCAAATTGGAAAATGTTCCGTCTTGGAGAAGTCATCTTAAACTTTGCAGAGGCAGCTGCTGAAGCAGGTAAATTACCTGAAGCAACTACAGCTGTTAACGAAATACGGGCCAGGGCGGGGATGCCAGAAATACCTTCGAATCTATCTAAAGAACAGTTGATACTCAGGGTCAGGAATGAGCGTAGGGTAGAGCTGGCTATGGAAGAAAACAGGTATTTCGACGTTCGCAGATGGACGCTGCCAACCGGCGACCTTTCTAAAACCGATCAGTGGGTAACAGGGATGGAAATTACCAGAAACCCCGACGGAACCTTTACCTATAACCGAAGACCTGTCCGCACCAATGAACGCAAGAATTTTACCAATAAATTCCTTTGGGTACCTATACCGCTTGATGAGGCAAACCGCCTGCAGTCAATTACAGGAGTTAAGTGGCAAAGTAACGGTTGGTAATAATAGTTTTTAATAGACCTCAATGACAAATCAGATGATACATAAATTAATGATCAAAATAACATTGCTGCTGGCACTCTTGTTTTCCATAGGAACAAGTGTCAGCGCACAGGAGGTATCGGTCCCAGTGAAAGGCATAGTGAAGGATGAATTTGGAAGACCGCTTGCTGGCGTAACAATAAGCTCCCGGGATGGAGAAACAGGAACATCAACAAATGCAAATGGTGAGTACGCCATAATACTGGATGTGAATAGCCCACTGATATTTTCCTATGCTGGTTATTCTACACAAAAAATAGCTATCAATGGGAAAGCTCAGATTGATGTTGAGTTAAAACCAGATATACATAAAAAAGACGATGTAGTTCAACTGGGGTATACCTCACAGCTGCGACATGAGGTTTCCGGATCGGTAGCAACAGTTACAGGCGAAGAGCTGGAAAAATCTCCTGTAGCAAATCTTACCCAAAGTTTTGCTGGTCGTTTTGCAGGCTTAGTGACACAAGAAACGTACTCAGAGCTATCAAGAGCAACTACCAATATTTATGTCAGAGGGCTATCTGCTGCAAGGGGCAACGGACCACTCGTAATTATTGATGGAATTATATGTGCTTATAACAGCAATCAGACGCTCGAGTACATCAGTGCAAATGAAATCGAATCTGTTACTGTGTTAAAAGACGCATCTACCCAAGCGCTTTATGGTATTCAGGGTGCAAATGGATTAATCGTGATTACTACCAAACGCGGGATAAAAGGCAATGTCCAAATAAAAACAACTTTCGATCAATCCATACAGCAGGTAACAACCACACCAACGTTTTACAGTGCTGCCGATTACGCATCGATGAGAAATCAGGCATTGGTTAATGATAAAAAGGAAAAGTTATTTAGCGATCAGCAGATTGAAAACTTTCGTTCAGGCGGGAACGACCTTTATCCCAATAACAATTGGTATGATAGGTATTTTAAGGACTACGCAGCCATGCAGCGTGCAAGTCTTAACGTTACCGGCGGAAACGAAAAAGTACAATTCTATTCCAATGTGAACTTTATGCATCAGGGAGGACAGTTTATTACAGATCAGGATAAATACAATTCTAATGCAAACAACGTTTGGGTTAACTATCGCAGTAATGTTGATATGAGCCTAAACCGGTACCTTAAAGCATTTATCCGCTTAAGTGGTAATATTAAAAGAGAACGAACCCCTGGTTCCGGAAATTCAACAATATATGGCAGCCTTTTTCAGATTCCTCCAACTGTGTATGGTCCGTTAACTCCGAATGGTCAGGTAATTACAACGAGTAATGTGGGCTCGCCAACCTTTGGGATGTTAAACCGATCTGGGTATGTAAGACATACAGTGACCAATATCACCTCGCAGTTTGGGCTTGATCTGGACATGGGGTTCCTTACAAAAGGCTTAAATTTAACAGGTGTAGTTGCTTATCAGACTAATGCCGTTGGCAGTTTAAGTACTACTCAGGATTATGAACGCTGGACAAGAGATAATACCAAACCCGAAGAACTCCTGTTCAATAGAAAAGGTGACCAGAACAATACACCTTTGAAATATGGCAAGGGAAGTTCATACTATTATCACCTAACCTACAATGGAGCGCTTAATTACAGCCGGGATTTCGGTAAGCATCATGTAGGAGGTATGGCCTATATGTTCTTCCAAAATCTGACAAAGGCAGATACAGGTTCCCCGGGATTATTGCCTTATAACCGCCTAAGCTCGGGCGCAGAAGCAACCTACAGCTTCGATAACCGGTACCATATTAAGTTTGATGTTGGTTATTCGGGTTCTGAGCAATATGCGCGCAGCGACCGTTATACCTTTACTCCGGCAATTTCTGCAGCCTGGGAAGTGTCGAACGAAGATTTTATGAAGGATGCAGCCTGGCTAAGCAACCTTAAATTAAGGGCTTCTTATGGTAAAACAGCAAACGACCAAAGTGGCTTAAACCGGTTCGCCTACCTCGATGAGGTAACCGTTAGAGGAGGAGGACCAATTGGTTCCCTTCAGTATATTATAGATGAGAGGACCGTTGGAAATCCTCATATACAGGCTGAAATATCTACAAAACAAAACTATGGGTTAGATCTGGGATTATTTAATTCCCTATCTTTTACTGTAGATGTGTTTAAAGAGCGCATGAATAATATGGTAGTTAGTGCGCTATCAGCTATTCCTTTGTATCAGGGTATACCTTTAAATAATTATCCTAAAACAAACACAGGTATTTTTGAAAACAAGGGCTACGAAATAACCGCCAATTATACCAAGGCTTTAAATCAGGATGTGAAAATATCGTTGGGAGGTTTAATTGGTTATTCGAAAAATAAAGTGATTAATACAAATGAGCCACTGAGAAACGACGATTACATTTATAGAAAGCAGGAGGAGGGCTATTCTTATGGCCAAACATTTGGATACCTGGTTGATTATAGTAACGGCAATGGATTTTTTAATACTCAGCAAGAACTTGATGGTAACAAAATTGAGTACAAAGTTGGTAATCCACGTTTAGGGGATCTTAAATATCAGGATCTAAATGATGATGGTATTATAAATGAGGCTGATAAGGCTCCAATAGGTACCGGAGCACTTCCAAGGTTTACATATGGAATATCGGGAGGTGTTGCCTATAAATCCTTCGATCTGAGTTTCTTATTACAAGGAATTGGTCAGTACTCTTCGGTAATTGTTGGGCAGGGTGTTTGGGAAGCAGATTTTGATGGAATATATGGTTCCTTGCACAAAAATGCATGGACGCCGGAACGCTACCAAAACGGTGAAGCAATAACAGCCCCTGCATTGTCGACAGTTAAGTCCTCCAGTCAGGAAATAAACGATTATTATAAGTATAACAGATCGTATTTACGCCTTAAAAATGTAGAGCTTTCGTACACCCTGCCTGGCCGTCTGTCTAAAGCCATCTCGGCAGAAAAAATCAAGTTCTTACTTAGCGGACAGAATCTAATCACCTGGGATAAAATGAAGTCGAAAGATTTTGGTCCTGAAGGTGGGGGTTATACTTCTTTCCCGGTCTACAGGGTATTTAACATAGGTGTAAATGTTGTTTTTTAACAAATTATTGCGATGAGAAAGTATAAAAAATTTATAATTATAATTACAGCCGGCGTTCTGTTTTCATGTAACAAACAATTGGATTTGCCTTCAGATGGTAGGATAACTATGGAACAGGTATTCAGCGACTATAACAGAACCAGAGGGTATCTGAATTCATGTTATGGATATTGTCCGGCCCCTAATACCGATAGAGCATCTTTTGGAGACGAATCTCAGGATGCAGATGACAATGTTGTGAGTTCCAGATATGCTGCCTGGTATGGTGGATCAATAACTTCCAGTTCATATGCCCAGTATTCTGCGGATGGTAGTCCATGGGGTAAGTTGTACGAGGGAATCCGTAAATGCAATGTGTTTATAGAAAATATCAAAACAGCAACAGTATTTGCAACTGAAGCAGAGAAAGGCGCGTGGACAGCTCAGGCACATACTTTACGTGCACTTTATTATTTGCAATTGATAAAACGATATGGAGGAGTGCCGCTTATAGATAAACCTTTAGGTGTAGACTATGATTACTCTAAGGATAAGAAAGCCACTTTTTCGGAGGTTGTGAAATTCATTCTTGCAGATTGTGATAAAGCTTTATCCTATCCAGCTGGACGTGATGGCTTTTCATGGGATATTTACGATAACCAATATGGTATCATGACCAGGGCAATTGCATATGCCATCAAATCAGAGTCAGTTACTTATGCCGCAAGTCCTTTATGGGCCGATGGAACTTACTCATGGGCCGATGCTACAAGCATAAACATAGAGGCGCTTGCTCAATGCCTTGCAAACGATTATAAGCTTTTTACCCAGATTCCGGCAGCTGATGTTGCTCAAAATGCATATGCGTATTACAATCTGATTGGTTCCAACGATCAAAGGTCTACGGATAAAGAAACGATTTTTCATGGAGGCGGTAAGTTGCAAATATGGAAACTGGCTGGTATGCCAACAAATCCAGGAATGGAAAAAACTGGCCCGAGTCCAACCCAGGATCTGGTAGATAGTTACGAAATGGCAAATGGAGAAGCTCCAATAATTGGATATTCAGGAACGGATAACCTTGTGGCAACAGTAAATCCGGCATCCGGTTATGATCCGGGGAACCCATACATTGGTCGCGATCCCAGATTCTATGCTTCGATATACTATAATGGTGCCGTAAGGAATCTGAATGATCCTAACGGTAAAAAAGTGGAAACCTTTGTGGGCGGTCTTGAAGGGATTTCAGGAACGGAAAGAACGCGCACCAGAACAGGATATTACCTTCGTAAGTTCAACAATTACAAATCGGGAATTAGCAATGATGCAGATGGTTCTATTAGGATCTTCCGTTTGGCCGAACTCTATCTGAACTTTGCAGAATCTGCGTACCAGTCAGCGGGGCCTGATGCTGCGGTGTCCTCTGGAACGCTTACCGTGAGTGCCCGCGAGGCAGTTAGTGCTGTACGTGCCAGAGCTGGAATKCCTGCGTTTCCAGCCGGGATGTCAAAAGAAGCATTCGAAAAAAAGTATCGTAATGAAAGACGAATAGAGTTTGCTTTTGAAGGCCATCGTTTCTTTGATGTCAGAAGATGGAAAATCCTTGATCAGACAGATAAATTTGTTACCGGGATGAGGATTACTAAAGAAGGCTCAAACCTTACTTTTAGCCGTTTCAAATTTGCCAACAGAAATGCCTGGTCCAATAAGTATTTGTTGTACCCAATAGACCAGGCTGAAGTGGATAAGATGATTAACCTTACCGGACAGAATTGGCAAAACCCGGGGTGGCTTGATTAACAGCATCCTAAAAGTTACAATAAGAGCAGTATAGTACAGGTTGCTGATTATTAAAATAATTAATAGTATTGGTACAACCAAATGAAACCATTTATGAATTCAAACATCAGATCTTTTAAGGGTACTGTATGGGAGCACTTTGCCCACTTTGTGATACCGGTATTAATTTTAATAATTTCCGCTTGTTCAAGTACTAACAAAAACATTGCTTTCACTAAAGTTGAGAGTGGGTTTATAGTACCTCCGGATTCAATACAGACCAGTGTGTATTGGTATTGGATTTCAGACAATATCTCTAAACAAGGAGTTATAAACGATCTAAAGGCAATGAAAGCAGTAGGTATAAATCGTGCTTTTATTGGTAATCTAGGTTTAACCGGAGAAGTTCCTTATGGAAAGGTCAAGTTGTTG